>CACXED010000117.1 GCA_902766575.1 uncultured Ruminococcus sp.
GCCCTATGAGAACCCCGGTACGAAAAAAATAGGCTGCTACGGCGAGCACGTTCACCGCGAGCTTGAGGCGCATTATATCGTCTCGGGCGAGTATCACGCAATCATTAACGGACGCGAGCGAATCGTCCGGGCGGGCGAGATGCTGATCATCAATCCGTTCGACACGCACAGCGGGTATTATATGGTCTCGGACGAGCCGCTCTACTACTATTTTGCGATTTTCGATCTCTCGTTCTTCTCTCAGTCGCTGCCGCCGGATTTTATAAAGACAGTCGGCGAGATTCACAGCGGAAAGGCGCGTTTTCGCGAATGTATCAGCCAGAAAGAGCTCGATCTGCTCGCGGGCGATCAGTCGGAGCCGCTCGAGGAAATTTTCAGAAATCTGCACGATTATTATTCTGCCGGACAGAGCCTTAAGCTGGTCTCCGAGGTATACAGACTGCTTGCGCTGCTGCTGAATTTCTGCGTCTCGGACGAAAAATGCGAGAAGCAGAGCAAGGATTTTGAGTTTGTCTGCCGTGTCAGCGAAATAATCGACGCCGAATACGCCTCAAAGCTCACGTCCGCAAATCTGAGCGAAAGGCTCAGCTACAGCGAGAGCCATTTCTGCCGACGGTTCAGGGAGTGCTTCGGAATGACCTTTTCGGACTATCTCTGCCGGTACCGGCTGAGACGCGCCGCCGATTACTCCTTTGAGGACGGTATGTCCCTGACCGATATCGCCGCGAATGTCGGCTTCAACGACTACGCCTACTTCTCGCGTTCCTTTTCAAAATATTACGGTATGCCGCCCGCGAAATATTTCAGCTCGCGAAAATGAAATTAAAGCAACAGCCGACCGCGTTTTGCGGTCGGCTGCGTTTATTTGGAAGCTGTCAGTCCTCGGCAGGAGCGGATTCAAGATCCTTCCAGACCGGGTCGGGTATGATAGCGATCCATTCCTCGTGGTCGCCGATCTCATACTCATGGGAGTTGGTAGCTTCCTGAACTATGTAGTAGAACCAAGCTGTCTCGTCGGCATTGTCGGGCCAGAGCTTCATGTCGTCGCTGAGAGAACCAGCGCTGATCTCGCGGCCGAGTATGCCGTTGATGATTTTCATAGTCTCAGCGCGGGAGATGCTCTGATCGGGCTTGAAGGAGCCGTCGTCATAGCCGTCGATAATGCCATTGATGAACGCTTCGTTGATCTCCTTTGCTGCCCAGTGACCCTCGATGTCATTGAACTGCGAATCTCCGGGCTCGATTTCTGTGAAGAAACGAGCTATGAGAGAAACGAGCTCCGCGCGGGTCATGGATCCGTTGGGATTATAGGTTCCGTCGGGATATCCGGTGATGATTCCCGCGTTGGCGAGAGTCGAGACCGCGGTATTGTACCAAGCGTCAGGCGCGACGTCGGAGAAGCTGTTCTCGCGGGTGAGGAAAGCCTCGCGGGCGTCGGTGCTTAGAAGTCTGAAGAAGATCGTAGCGACTTCAGCGCGGGTGATATCGCCCTCCGGACGAACGGTACCGTCTTCATATCCGAAGATATAAGCGTAGTGGTCGATCGTGTTGAGTCCGACGGTATAGATGTGAGTGAAGGAGATGACTCCGGTATCCGGAACCTTGATCGAAAGGGAAGCGTCGGACGGATCGGAAACAGTCGTGAGCGTGTATCCGGTGACTTCAGCGTCGAGCGGAACGACATAGACGTCAGCCGAGCCGACCAGCGGAACAGACTTGGAGCTGTTTGCCTTAACGGTAACGGTTCTTAAGAGCTTATCGTTCTTAGCGTTGTAGACCCCATAGGTGTAGCTGTCCTTCTCAAATCCGGCGGGAGCGATTACATTGTTCTCGATCTTCAGCCAGGAGTTGATAAGCGGGAAGTCAGGATCATCGGTATTGGTTATTGTGAGCTTACCAAATGTTAAATTGAACACATTCGGAACCGAAAGTTCTTTAACAGACTCAACATTAAAAGTATTATCAGAAGAACCAACGCCAACCTGTTTACCAGTGAATTGGGTTATAATCTGGAAGCCTTCTGCAAATGTGAGGGTGACGGTTCTGGATTCAGCATCAGGAGTTTCTGATGTCAAAGTAGCTTTGCGTGTAGTATTATCGGAATAGTTAAGATATACTTCGATATTTTTGAATGAATCCTTGGTCAGCGGCTTGCCATCTTCTTCCTTTGTTGCGTCATAAGAAGCGAGCTTAATAGAGTCGATAGAAACGGGAGTTGCAGGTGCAGGTTCATCTTCCTTATACTGATACTGAGCGGTAAAGGTCAGATCCTTATCGGTAATTGCGGGTAATGTATCGTTGATATCGTAATTATTATTATCCTCGTCTATCCAACCGGTGAATGTATATTTACCGTTTTCGTCAGAATTGGGTATTACACTCGGTGCGGAGTAAGTATCATTAGCTTTCAGGTCAGGGATAATAACATTGCCATCGGTATCAGCACCATCAAGCGTTCCATGCTCACCGGGATTGAAAGTTACTGTGTAGGTTTTCGTTGTCTGCTTGGGTATAAACTTAGCAACATAAGTGCGGTCAGACCATTCAGTAGCACCATCTACATCACTAGCTGCAGGAACATCGGCGGTTATCTTTTTGTCGCTGATATACCAGCCATCAAATATGTATCCATCATCGGGCGCTGCGGTTGGGAATTTGATAAGATCTGTGGTAACAGTGTTATCAGCAGATACTATATAACCGTTCTTGTTTACCTTCTGGACGATATCAGCAGTGTCACCATTGATTTTACCATTTTTGTATGTAGTGTCAATCGTGAAAGTAACAGTAGGATAAGTTACAGCAGGCGCAGATTTTTCATAATAAATATCGAGAGTTCTGTTTGCAGGTTCAACGGCATCACTGTTTGATGTATTGGTGGCAATTTTTGTATAGTCGAAATCTTCTGATACAGAAATGCCATCTAACTTGACATCTTTCAGACTATATTCGTCATCTTTTGCTGCGGGGGCAGAAACGCCAGTGAAATTAGCGTTTATAACAGAGTCAAGAATGAATGTAGCTGTTTTATCGTCAGCCTGAACATTATCATAATAATAATTGACCGTGAGCTTTGCCAGATTTATAGCAGGATTGCCTAAGTTAGTTTTTTCTTGTGGCTTTCCTTCATAATCATTATATTTAAGTTCAACACTCTGATTAGGATGCGGAGTACCGCAGGAATCAGCCTTAGGTTTTACAAGAATATCAATATAGCTTACATCCTTTGGAATATCTCCGATAGTCCATTTAATAGTATTATCATTCTCTTTTTTCGCAGGCGAATTTTCAGGGAGAATAAAATCGAAATTATCGTGTCAATAACATCAGTCAGAACGGCATTTGTTCCCGCAGGTAAAGATTTAATTTTTTTAGCCCATGTTGAGAGGCAGCCATCAAGCTGAGTATAATAATCAGTCCCTGTTACGTTAATAAAGTGTTCATCCTTATTATCGCTCGCCATACTTCTGAGATATGAGGCTTCATTATTATTCAGATTGATTCCGGCGGTGAAAATGGTCACACCGACATTTTTAAGAGCAATTACTTGTTCTTGACCGTTCCAATTTGTATCATTAGGCGAATCTCCTCTAAGACCGGGAGCACCATCAGAAATAAATATTACATAGGCTGGACGGGTTGCTTTTTCATCGGCAGAACGATTGTTGAGTATATTATATGCTTCCCGGAGCGCACTTGTATAATCAGTTCCTCCGTCGGCTTGCATCATGGCAATATAACTTTTTACATTTTCAACATCATTCAATAATCCGCCGCTTGTAACTCGAATTGCTGAAATGTTACCGTTATTCTGATTATGAGCAAAACCAATAACAGCCATTCTGTTCGTGGTTTTTTCAGTGGTAGTAGAACTCAAAATGTTGGCAGCGAATGTTTTTCCTAACTCTATTGCTGATTCAATACGGACTGAATTGCCTTTTTCACCGATACATTTCATATCCGCGGGACGATCATCCCAAATTAAATTATTAACACCAGAAGTATATACAGCATGGCACTCATCACATTTATAGCGCCAATAAGGGATTTTAATAAATCCCAAAAGAATACTGTATTCAACCAATTCAGGTTCAATAGTACTTAAATCTTTTGTACATGGAACTCCAACGCTCGATGCCATCGAGCCGGAGTTGTCAATGACAAGGACGACGTCAGCATTTGCGTTTACGGTCTGTTCGACAGGATTACCTTCCACAGAAATCCGTATCGTGTAATTGCCGTTGGCATCAATGACGGGTTTTCCTTCAGTGTCGGTGACGAGCACCTTGGATGCTGTGACCAGTCCAGGTGTGTTGTCGACAGCACCGAGCACCGCGGTCGGCATCATGGCGACGATCATAAACAGCGCTATGAGCGCGGCCACAATTCTTCGTGTTTTCATAGAAATGTACCTCATTTCTTTAATTTTGATGCGGGATTCGAACGAGAGGCGCACAGGAGTACAGTCCCGCATCTCGAGTTTAGTATACCATAAATATAAATCGGTGTCAAGAGTTTAATGAATTTTCTTGGAAATAAAATTTACAAATATCGCTTGTAAAAAGAGCCGCGGCGTGATATCATATATACAATATTGAAAGGAAAGGGGAAATATTCCCTTGGAAGGAGACATAAGATGGAAAATTTGCAGGAACTTGCCGCGTCGCTGGCTGCGGGGAGACTTCCGAAAATCAAGCCTCTCGTGCAGGAGGCGCTCGACGCGGGGATCCCGGCGGAGAGGATACTGTCCGACGGACTGCTGGCGGGCATGGCAGAGGTGAGCGATAAGTTCCGGCAGAATCTCATCTATGTTCCGGAGGTCATGCTCGCCGCGAAGTGTATGCAGGTCGGATGCGATATGCTCAAGCCCTCGCTCGGAGGAGAAGCCGCTGCCGACGCTCCGGTCGTTGTGATCGGTACGGTCAAGGGCGACCGCCACGACATCGGCAAGAATCTCTGCCGCCTGATGATGGAGGGCAGGGGGCTCAGAGTCGTGGATCTCGGCGTCAACGTACCCGCCGAGAAATTCGTCTCGGAGGCTGAAAAGCAGGGCGCGAAGATCATTTGCTGCTCCGCGCTGCTGACTACGACGATGCCCGAGATGAAAAGGGTCGTCGAGGCTGTCCGACAGTCGGGTCTCGGAGCTAAGGTCATGGTCGGCGGCGCGCCGGTCACTCAGGATTTTGCCAATTCGATCGGCGCCGACGCTTATACCTCTGACGCTGCGAGCTGCGCTCAGCGCGCGCTTGAGCTCGCGACGGCATAAAATAATCCCGCGGTTCTGCATTTTTTGCGAGCCGCGGGAATTTTTATTTGAAATACAGCTCCCGGTACTTTTCACAGGCGCTTGCAACCTTTTTGACGTATTCGCGCGTTTCCCTGATCGGGATCGTGTGGAGCGTCGTTCCGTCCGAGCTGTAATCCGCGTCGCCGAGCCAGCCGCGCACCCTTCCGATCCCCGCATTGTATGCGGCGAGCGCGGTCTCGGTGCTTCCGAACTCCTTTATCAGATAGGAGAGCAGACAGCAGCCGCGCCGGATGTTCTGTCCCGGCTCGAAGATCCGTTCGGGCTCTGAGTCCTCGCGCAGCATGAACGCCGCCCAGTCGTTCGCGTCGTCGGTGAGCTGCATCAGCCCTTTCGCTCCTGCGTGGGAGACCGCGTCCTCGCGAAAGGAGCTCTCGGTGAGTATCACCGCATAGACGAGCTCCTCGGGCAGTCCGAACTCCGACGCCGAGACCGCGACCTCGGAGCTGTATCTGATCGGATAGCGCCTCATCTCGATCTGCGGGAGCAAAAGCCTCCAGATGACGACTATGACCGCCGACACGATGAGCAGCGCGGCAAAGAGCTTAATTCCTCTTGCCGATCTTTCTGAGTATGTTTGCGACCTGTTCCTCAAGCGTGTCGATTCCTCCGTTATTGTAGACTATGAAATCGCAGTTTTCGATGAAGAATTCGTCACTTTTCTGAGATGCGATACGAGCCTCGGCGCTTTCGCGGGTGATACCGTCGCGCGCCATGATGCGTCTGATACGGACATTTTTGTCGGCTATGACTCCGACTATGTAGTCGCAGTGCTTGTCAAAGCCCGACTCAAAGAGCTGCGGAGCGTCGATGACGGCTATGGAGTCGCCCGATTCCACTCTGCGTCCGAGCCAGTCGTTGATCTCGTCGATTATATGCCTGTGCGTGATGTGATTGAGATCGGTGAGCTTTTCTATCCTTAACTTCTCGTCGGTCTCGCCGAAGACTATCCCGGCGAGCGCCTTGCGGTCGAGCGTTCCGTCGTCGCGGAGTATACCGTCGCCGAAGCGTTCGCAGAGCTCCTTAAGGCAGGGCTTGCCCGGAGCGCTCACAAGGCGCGAGACCTTATCCGTATCGAGCGCGCGTACTCCGTTCGACATAAAGCAGAGCGAGATCTCGCCTTTTCCGGAGCCCGAGCCGCCTGTCAGACCTACAACTGTCAGCTTATCCTTAAACATTTCCTTATTCCTCTTTAGAACATTAGTTTAGCATCCCGGCGGAGCGGTAAGCGTCCTCCATGACCTGCTGGATGTGAGCGGCGTCGTCAAAGGACGGCGAGGTCGGAAGCTGCTTGTCGACAGCGTTCAGGAAGGAGTACATCGAGCCGATGTGACCGCGCAGCCAGCCGATCGGAGCCTTGACTCCCGGGAAGATCCCGCCTGGCTTGGGATAGCGTCCGCAGCACTCGATGCGCTTGAAGCCGCGCTCGCCGCCGAGATCGCCGGTCCTGTCGTCCGAGTCGTAGAACCAGAGCCAGTTCGGCTCCATCAGATTGAACCTGATAGCGCCGCGGTCGCCGTAGACCTCGATCGTGAAATCGTCGTTGGCGCCGAGAGCGAGCTTGCTCGCGGTTACAGTGCCTTTAGCGCCGCATTCGAGCTCGGCGAGCATATAGAACGCCTCGTCGGCGTTGGTATGCCACTCCCTGCCGTCCATTCCGAGTCGGACGGGATGCGCGATCTGAGCCATTCCGGTTACGCTCCTGAAGCGTCCGCAGAGGTAGTAAACAAGATCGAGCGCGTGGGAACCGAGATCGAACAGCACTCCTCCGCCGCAGACCGTCCGATCCTGCTTCCAGCCCGCCTTTTTCGAAAGGTCGGTGCAGGAGGAGTGCAGAAACGAGCAGTTGAAGCTGATTATATTTCCGAGCCGTCCCTCGTCGACGAGCTCCTTGGCGCGGAGCATCGGCGACAGAAAGCGCGTGTTGAACACGATCTGAGCCGTCACGCCGCGCTCGCGGGCGAGGTCGGCGATCTCCCTTGCCTGAGCGGCGGTCACGCAGAGCGGCTTTTCGCAGTAGATGTGCTTTCCGGCGGCGATGGCCTTTTTGAGCGTCTCGTAGTGAGCGATATTCGGCGTGGTTACGTCGATAACGTCTATCGACGGATCGTTTATCATCTCGTCCTCGGACGAATAGGCTTTCGTAAAGCCGAACTCGTCGCGCGCCCTCTCGCGGGTCTCGGGAGTGCGGGTGTAGATTCCGGCGAGCTTCGCCCTGAAATCGAGGTCGTAGAAGTAGGGAAGCGAGCTTATCGCGCAGGTGTGCGTCCTACCCATCGAGCCGAAGCCCAGTATTCCGATATTTATTTCTTTCATAAATTATTTGAAGAACGCGAGTATCGCGCGGTGGGTCATATAGACGTCGTTCTTTGCGACGACTTCATAGGGCGCGTGCATCGAGAGCACCGGCACGCCGAGGTCGATGACGTCGATATTGTTCGACGCGATGAACTTGGCGACCGTTCCTCCGCCGCCGAGATCGACCTTGCCGA
>CACXED010000118.1 GCA_902766575.1 uncultured Ruminococcus sp.
CCTTTCGAATTTATTTGCTTTCTCTCTCTTTGCGTTCGCGCTCGGCTTGGGAGTCGCGCAGGTAGAGCGGTCTGAGCTCGCGGTCGGAGACGTACTCGCCCGACGCGAATTTTTCTCCGGCGATCAATGCCGCCGAGACCGCGCTGTGCGGTATCAGCGCCGCCGGAGTGGGTCTGAGCCTTCCGGCAAGCCGCTCGTCGGAAAAAATGAACCGTGCCGCGAGATCGTGCCCGTCGCCGACAAGGTAAATCGGCAGCTCGTACTTCAAAAGCTCGGCGCAGAGCTCGGACAGCGGCAGCAGCGAATCGGGCATGAGCCGCTTTCCGTTATTGAAGACCGCGGTGTAGACCTGCTGGCGTCTCGCGTCCATGACCGGGACGATCAGCCCGTCAAAGCCCTCTAAATTTTCAGCGAGCGCTTCGAGCGTCGAAACTCCCACGCAGGGCTTGCCGCTCCCGAACGCCAGACCTTTCATCGTCGCGACGCCGATCCTGACTCCGGTGAACGAGCCGGGTCCCTCGGTCACGGCGAAGATATCAACGTCCCCGACCGTCAGCGAGAGATTTTTCAGCATCTGCTCGATCATCGGCAGCATCGTCTCGCTGTGGGTCAGGATCCCGTCGACCGTCGAGACGCCGAGCAGCCTGCCGTCGCGGGTCAGCGCGCAGGACGCCGTCCCGGAAGTTGTGTCGATTGCCAATGTTATCATTATATGCCAGTCCTTTCCCGGGTCACGACTCGACGAGCGATACGCTTATCCGCCGCTCGGTCTCGGAGAGCTTTTCGAGGTCGACCCTGAGATAGCGCTCAGGCAGCGAGTCGACGATGTTCTCCGACCATTCGGTGACGATGAAGCCGCCGCGCCGCTCGTAGTCGTAAAACCCGATGGAATCGAGCGAATCCTCGTCCTCGATCCGGTACATATCAAAGTGGAACACCGGCATCAGGCGATCGTTTTGTCCGAACCGTCCCGGAGCTTCGGGAGTCTTTTCGGGATAATACTCGTTCACGATCGCGTAGGTCGGACTGCAGACCTGTGCTCCGGGCGCAAGAACCGCGGCTATGCCCCGGGTCAGCGCGGTCTTGCCCGCTCCGAGATCTCCGAACAGCGCCGCGAAATTGACCTCGTATTCGAGCGCGGTCTCGGCGATCTCGGCTCCGAGCGCTTCGGTCTCGTCCGGGCTTTTGGTAACTTTTGAGAACAGCCCGGTCATCAGAACAGACCGGTGATCCTGCCCTCGTCGTCGACGTCGATATTGTAAGCCGCGGGCTTTTTGGGAAGTCCGGGCATCGTCAGTATCGAGCCGGTGAGGACGACTATAAACTGTGCTCCGGCGGAGAGCTTGACCTCGCGGACGGTCAGCGTGTAGCCGGTCGGACGTCCGAGCTTTGCCGGGTCGTCGGAGAGCGAGTACTGCGTCTTTGCCATGCAGACCGGGAAGGTCGAATACTTCGGGTCGAGGGCGATTATCTCGGCGAGCTGCTTTTCTGCGGCTGCCTCGAAAACCACGTCCTTCGCGCCGTAGATCTTGGTCGCGATGGTGGTGATCTTGTCCTTTATCGACATCTCGTCGGGATAGAGCGGCGCAAAGCTGTTAGGCTTCTCGCAGGCGGCGACGACCTTTTCGGCAAGCTCGATTCCGCCTTCTCCGCCCTTTGCAAAGACCTCGGACAGAGCCATGTCGGCTCCTCTCGACTCGCAGAGCGAACGGACGTAGTCAAGCTCAGCGTCGGTGTCGGTGTCAAAGCGGTTGAGCGCGACGACCACCGGAACTCCGAATTTCGAGAGGTTGTCGATATGCGCTTCGAGGTTGACCGCTCCGCGCTTCAGAGCCTCTAAATTTTCGGTCTTAAGCTCGGTCTTGGGAACTCCGCCGTTGTACTTGAGCGCGCGGACGGTTGCGACGAGGACGATCGCGTTCGGCTTGAGACCCGCCTTGCGGCACTTGATGTCGAGGAACTTCTCCGCGCCGAGATCGGCTCCGAAGCCGGCCTCAGTGATAGCATAGTCAGCGAGCTTGAGCGCAAGCTTCGTAGCTCTGACCGAGTTGCAGCCGTGCGCGATGTTAGCAAAAGGACCGCCGTGGATGAGCGCGGGAGTGTTCTCGACCGTCTGGACGAGGTTAGGCTTGAGCGCGTCCTTTAAGAGCGCAGCCATGCTTCCCTGCGCGTTGATGTCCCGGGCGTAGACCGGCGAGCCGTCGTACCTGTAGGCAACGAGAATCGAGCCGAGACGCTCCTTTAAGTCGGAGATCGACTCCGCAAGGCAGAGGATAGCCATGACCTCGGACGCGACGGTGATCTGGAAGTGATCCTCGCGGACGACGCCCGAGAGTCTGCCGCCCATGCCGATCACGCAGTTGCGGAGCGCGCGGTCGTTAGTGTCGGTGCAGCGGGTGAAAACAATGCGGCGGGGGTCGATACCGAGCTCGTTGCCCTGCTGGAGATGGTTGTCGATCAGCGCGCAGAGGAGGTTGTTAGCCGCGGTTATCGCGTGGAAATCTCCGGTGAAGTGGAGATTGATATCCTCCATAGGCACGACCTGAGCGTAACCGCCGCCTGCGGCTCCGCCCTTGACTCCGAACACCGGTCCGAGCGACGGCTCGCGCAGAGCGATGACCGCGTTCTTTCCGATCTTCTTCATAGCCATTCCGAGTCCGACGGTAGTGGTGGTCTTTCCCTCTCCCGCAGGAGTGGGGGTTATGGCGGTCACCAGGATAAGCTTGCCGTCGGGCTTGTCGCTCAGATCCCGC
>CACXED010000119.1 GCA_902766575.1 uncultured Ruminococcus sp.
CACCGTGCATGTGTGGCTTCACAAGCGATTTTTACAGCTCCAAACAAAAAGATTCCGCCCGAGGGCGGAGCTTTTTGTTTCTGCTTGTTGGGGGAGCCCCCAAACCCCTATGATCGAAGATTTCATCTTCGGCGGCGCGCCTTGCGGCGCTTATTTTTGCTCCTGCTGAGGTTCGCGCTGGAGTTCCCTTCCGGTGTTTTCGATGCCGAATAGCCCTGCCAGATTTGCCTGATAGACCAACAGCTCCCGATACTCGTCTTTTGCTTTGTAGTATTCCGGATAAGCAATCCTTTTCTGCGCAGTCAGCTCGGCATACTCCTCACGCAGCGCCTTGATCGAGGGTAATTTCTTCTTGTGGCTGTCAGCCGTTTTGCCGGATCGGTCGTTTGGGAGAAGTTCGTCAAATGCGCGCTTTGAGGTTTTGCAGAGCTTTATCTCATCCTCGTGCTTCTCATAATACTCTCTTGAGTAACCGGACGCCCGATAACCGGCATAGATGTCCTTGGTTTTGAGATAATTCGTTATGTGCTTCTGAAGAACCGCTATCTCATTCATACGTTTTTCAGCCGAAGTGATCTGCAATGAGAGCGCATCACGGCGCTGTTTTACTGACTCCACTGATTCTACAAATGTTCCGAAATCATCCGCACTGGAAAAGCCGTGCTGCTGAAAATAAAGAAGCGCCTTGGCCTGCTGCTTCGTGATTTGATTTTGGATCGACAAATCGTAGTAATGACCGCGCCCCTGATTCTGTTTTGCTTCCAGCGAACTGACAAGCTGGGCTTTCTGTTCTTCCAACGGACTGCGGCGTTTCCTTGGATTATGGATGCGTTTGCCTGCCAGCACCTCTATAATCGCATCCTCCCGGTATTCCTCCGGCAGGGAGCGCATGCGGATATTGCGCTTCTGCCGCGGATGGCTGAATGTGATATTTTTTCCGCGAGTGATGGTGTAGCCGGCCTGTTCCATGAGAGATAAGAATCCGTCAAAATCGTGCGGCTTTCTCGCAAGTGCATCATCCATATCCAGACATAGGCGGTCACGATTTGATAGCTTTTCGATATCACCCTGCCAGCGGTTGTAGCTCATACCGTGGGGCTTGGGATTTTCAATAACTGACAGTCTGTGCTGAACGCAAATAAGGTCGCTCAGTTTACGAACTGCCAATGTACTGCCCCAGAAGTTTCGGAATTTCCGGGTGCAGTCAAGACTGGTGGAGTTCCAGTAAATGTGATTGTGGATATGCTGCTTATCGACATGGGTGCAGACAATAAAGGCATGATTGCCTTTTAGGAAACGCTCGGCAAACTCATAGCCGATGCGGTTGGCTTCCTCCGGCGTTAGCTCTCCGGGTCGAAAGGACTGGCGCACCTGATAGGCAATCACGTCACTTCCCTGTCTTCGCCCGGTCAGCTGAAAATACTCGCGTTTGGAAAGTGCAAACTCAGCGTCTGCGGTCTCCGGGGCACAGGCGAATGAGCTGATCAGCTGTCCGTCTTTGGTCTTCTCAGGATTCTTACCGTAGTCCAGTCTGTCTGACAGGCATTGCCTGATTGTCTTTCCCTTATTCAGGTGCATGGGAATTATTCTGGTCGTCGCTATAGCGGTTCGCCTCCTTCGGCTAATTAAAAGCTCCTGCCGGTAAAAACAGGAGCCTACATCAATAAATTTTCTTGCGCCAACAATGCGGCAAATATGTCATCTATATACATTGTGATGACCAGGCTATCCACTTTCTATCTGACAACGTAGAGCTTATAACTGCATTGTTGAAAAATCAAAGTAAAAAGAGGATTGCCGCAAGAATGGCAACCCTCTTTGTTAAACTTGATTAGACGCGCTTCTTTTTATTGGCAATAAAAGCAACGCCGCATATAGCAGCAGTAGCAACAGCCATGGAAATCATAAGTGTGTCAGAAGTATTCGGAGCACTTTCAATTGTGCCGGAGGTATTCGCAGCACTTTCAACAATATCGAATGCTTCGCCGTTCACTTTGATATCCGAAACTACAAGCTTCTGTGAGCATACGCCAAAGGTGAGTACAGTCTTGCCCTTGCAGTCATATTCAGCAATCTCAGAATTGTTCACATACACCTTTACCTTGTCGCCGCTGCGAACCATTTTAACCGCTGCTCCGCTTTCAAAAGCAGCTGCAAGCGGCTTCTGAATCATATCAGACGGGAAATCGTTTATATCTCTGAAATTGGGATTGCCGTTTACGCCGTGAGGAATATACTGATGGAAAGATACTTCTCCGCCCTGGTTAATTCCTTCCCATCCGCAGAAAAGTCCAAAGCCGCCGTTCTGATCGGACAAACCGAAGCCATAACTGTCACACAATCCTTTTTCCCATCCAAAAGCTATGTTAGGAGCGGAAACTTTTACGTTAAATTCCACCGTAACTTCGGTAGAGTCAGCAATTTCTTTTCCGAGATCAAGCTGCGCTGCTGACATCCATCCTCTGTATCCGCCTTCATCGACTATGCCCGTTATCATATCGCTGGGCATACCAAAGTTGGTTTTAGGATCCGATCTTGTCATATTATCAATTGCCGTATCGCTGTCATACGCAGGACCGATCAGCGTGATTGTGTCGTTTGCGTAATCAATAATCTCAGTTGTACGATACCATTCCTGACCGAACCTTAAAACGTCGCAGTGGGTAATCATCACATTGCTTCCGGCTTTTGAGGTAATTGTACCTTTCAACATGGAGATAATGTCACCGTTGTCCGAATTCGTAAGTTTAGCCTCGATAGTTTTTGTTTCTGCCGTTGCTGCCGCTGCTCCAATGGTCATGGAGCCAAAAAGCAGTACGCTGAGCAGGCACGCAAGAATCTTTTTCATAAATTCTTCTCCTTTTATAATATAATATTTCTTAATATTTATCATATACCCGAGTTATTTCAAGCCCGGGTATATGATTGCGCTCCGTGCAGCTGTCGCTGAGACATTTATATCGTCATGCGTCGGTCAGTCGTTAAGAAAATCGAAGAATTTCTGCATTTCAGCTTCGACCGCCGACTTCTGCGAGGCGATGTCGGATGCCACTGAGGAATCGCCCTTAAAGAGCTTGTTGTTGAGCGTTACGCGGAGGTCATAGTTCCAGTTGAAAAGTGTAGCAATTTCGACGGTTCGGGATGTGCGCATTATCTCGAGCATTTCAATCGAGTCCTCGTTTCGGAGTCCTTTCTGCTCGACAGTATTGTTGTAATACAACGGAATCACATCAAGATAGCTGTCTCGGGTAAGATACTCGGCAATGGTCGCTGTGCGCTCGACACAGGTGTTAGTCCTTGGAATGGTAAAAAAGAACAGAGTTGAGACAACGCTCGTATAGTACTGGTTCTGAGATTCATCGTATTTCGGGTATGGTACAATTCCGAAGGTGTCATCCATATTGCGCATTTCCTGAGCAGACTTGATCTCTCCGGTCATGAACAGCGAACGCCTGTTGGTGAATACATACACATATCCGCCCTCTTCGGCATTGAAGCCGTCGTTGCTTGCTTTCAGTGTCAATCCTTCTCTGCCGTCAAGCATCGTAGCAAGCTTGTCCATCACTCCATAGAAACGGTCGCTTCCGAGCACAAAGGAGGCATTATCGTTTTTATCGACATCAATCATGAACTCACCGGCGCAGAGCCAGAAGCGTTCCGGCGCTGCCGTATGGCAGGATAAGCCATATACGCAGCTGCCGTTCTTCGACCAGTTGAAGCTGTCGTCGCCATTCAGCGAAGCCGCTGCCTTGAAGTATTTTGTCAGCTCATCTATTGTCCACTTACCCTCTCGAACAAGATCATAGGGCTTCTCAAGCTGCATATCCTCCATCATCGACTCATTGAAGAACAGGCACCCCATACTGTCAAACGCCATAAGATTAGCTGCTCCCGAAGCGATATACAGCTCATCCTTGAAAGTGGTCTCGCTTATTATATCCTGATCCCACCACTCAGCGTCGAGATTGAGCTGCGGTATAGAATTCAGATCCATCAGATAGCCGTCGGTGATAAGGTCCGGCGAGTGATCCACCGGGAGGAACATACAATCGTATTCGTCATCGCCTGACAGAATCGAGTTCTTAGCGTGGTCGGTGAGCCGGGTTATCGTGTTGGAGGAGTCTTTCTGAAACACCTTTTCTACAATCTTGCAGTTGAGTTCATCCTCGATCTTACGGTTGCGGTAGTAAACCGCATCGTTGAGAACCTCGCCGCTCAGCTCTGTGGCATCGAGGTGTATGTACATATTCCAGAGCTGATCAAAGTTGAGGATCCTGAACTCTGCGCCGCCGTAATTGACGTCCGGATATTCCCGCTCGGATGCAGCTCCGTTATCGTCAGTGGACTTGGCTGTGGTATCCTGTTTCTCTCCGGAAGAGCTTCCGCAGGATACCGCGGACGAAACGACCAGAATCGCTGCCAGCGTTCTGATTAACTTTTTTGTACTTTTGTACATCATGTTAAAATCTCCTATCATATAAAATTATTTTGACAAATTCATTTGCTCAGATAGTCAGCCGTTTTTGTAGTTTTCAATGAATTTTTCCAGCTCAGATTCAAGCTGATCTTTCACTGAAGCCCAGCGTGATGCAAAATTAACACCACCTGTATGCATCTCTGACTGTCTGATGACATTGACCGGCTGTCCGATCATGCTTGTGTTTATGTATGCGAAATCGTCCCATGCACTGTCTATCACAAGATCAAACATTTGACACGATTCGTCGTCGCGAAGATATTTACCCTTCATCGCAACCTCATAGTAGGCAGGGATAACATATTTGTAGCTGTATTCTCCGGCAAGCTCAAGAAATGCGCCGGCAAGCTCTTTATCCCCGCAGGTCACCGGTATCGCGATCTGAGAATAATCATCGGTAGCAATGCTGCAATACCTTTCCTGGGCTTCGTCAAACTTGGGCAGCGGAAGTATACCATACTCATCATTGAAGCTGCGCAGCTTCTCAGTAAAGACAAAGGCTTTCGAGACAAATATCTCCTGTCGGTTTATAAAGGTCATATCGTCCGGCTTGTCCTCGAAGAATATTCCGGGATTACTGTTGAATGCGTCAAAGAAGCTCTCAAATATCGCATCATTGCGCTCATTGAACATATCCCATTCATATCCGCCGTCCGAAGTCTTTTTTGTCATCGAGACATTGCAGCCGACAGCATATGTATCGAGCGCGCCGTTCAGATTCAGCCCGTAAAAGTCGTCCTTGTTCTTTATCCCGTCATTGTTCAGATCCTCGTAGACATCCTTTGTCAATCCGAAAAGATAATCCGACGTAAACTCTCCGTCAAGCACCGTTTTGTAAAGATTTTCATCGGGGAAATAGCTGTCAGCCAGGGTTTTGTTGAAAAAGAGCGCCTGTATTCCCGAGACAGTCGTAAGACAGATGTCGCCGCTCGCCGTATAGAGCTTTCCATATATTCCGGCATTCTCAACAAACAGACTTCTCCACCATGGGTTAGACAGGTCGAGATACTCGATCTCATGGAGGCTGCAGAACACGTTCTGAGATGCAATCATCGGCATACAATAGGAATAATAGCTTACGATATCATAAGAACTCGTGCCTGCCATCACATCCTTCACTACATCGTTGTTGAACTGTTCATGCTCAGCCCACCCTCCCGGACGGCTGAGAGTTTCAACTTCAATGCCAAGCCGGTCGGACAGCCATAGATTGCGTTCGTAGATCGCGTCGTTCATTGTATCGCCGTTCGATTCCTCGGCTGAAAATTCGGCTTTGTATCTCTGTTCATCGCGTGTCAGGACAGTTACCGTTTTTCCGTCGAACCTGACGCTTTCGGGAACAGAGGATTTTACCGAAGCGCGTGAACCGTCAGCCCCCTCCGTTTCGG
>CACXED010000120.1 GCA_902766575.1 uncultured Ruminococcus sp.
AGGAGAAATATTATTCGATGGTTTCGATCCCCTGCTCGGATTCGATTGCGATACCGGTCAGCGCGTCCGATCCGGAGCGCACCGGAGCGATCATCGAGGCTTTGTCGGCCGAGGGCTATTATACCCTGAAGGAAGCCTATTACGACACCGTGCTCAAGACCAAGGGTGCGCGGGACGAGGAATCGGCGGAAATGCTCGATCTGATCTTCTCCAACCGCATATACGACATCGGCTATATGTACAACTGGGGTTCGCTGATCACATCGATCAATCAGCTGGAGATCGGCGGAAATATCAGCTCGACAGTCGCGTCAAATCTCACCGCTGCCGAGACCGCGATGAAGAAAACTATCGACGATTACAAAAGCTTACAATAGCGGTGCGGGTGGAGGAGTAGCGGGACTTGTGGGCTTTGGCAGGGGTCGTGCCGTAGGTCGCGGAAAATAAGCGACAGAAATGACTGAAGCTGCTGAAGCCGACCACTTCGCATATCTCCTCATAATCCTGCTCGCCCGCAGTCACAAGCTCTCATGCGTAACGCATACGTATGCTGTTCACATATTCACCCGGAGTCTGATCGAGACAGCGCTTTGTCAGCCGACAGAGCTGCGCATGGCTGAAATTGTATATCCGCAGAAAGGCGGTCACACACTCCGCCGTGTTCGGAGCAATGAATGATCTGACGCATGAGCAGATCATGGCAATTCTCAATCGCTGCGCTGTCTATAAGAAATGGAGCGAAAATGTCAGCGGAAATTCCGGCGATTCCTACATCAACAGCGAGTGGGCTGAAGATAATGTTCTTTGGGCTGACCTGAACGGTATGTTCGACGGTATCGGTTCGGATATCAGCGATCTCACCAAGGGAGCCGACCGCGCTGAGCTTGCGGCATATCTCAGACGTTTCTGCGAAATATTTATGTCTGATTAGGCTGTAACCAAAAAAATATTGACCGCAGTAATATTATCCGATCATGGATAAGTATTACTGCGGTTTTTTTGGCGTTAGGATCAGGTCACAGGCACACGAAACTGCTAAGTGAAAAATGCCCCTGTTCATACTGCCTTTGGCGGGAGCGAGAGCTTGTCTGTTATTCTTAAAGCCTCAAATATGCTTGTAAAATTTGTATTGTTCAACCGTCTTTCGGTATAGCTTCTATTTTATGAGGTTATTCCATCGAAAGGTGTTGACCTTTTCTGTGTTCTGTGCTATAATTGGTATTGTCCATAGTGACGAGCCTTATTGACGGATATACCTACGTTGTCGCCGAGGATCTGGCTGATTACGGCTTCAAAGTGACCTGGAACGCAGACGACGCCGACGGCGTTCTGAGTATCATAAGCGGAACCGGAATTGTCAGCTCGGACTACACGCCCGAGCCGGACACGCATCGCCCGGGCGAGCCTGCCATGCCCTATTTATTCACGAATATCCTGACTTTTATCGCAAAGCAGCCTGTCCGGGGCGCAAATATCGGCGGTTTGACCCGTGTCTGTATGGACGATCTGGCGTATTATTTCGCGGAATCGTATATCTGGGATCCGGACGCAAGAGAGCTGCGCCTGACGCTCCGCGAGAACTGCGCTTCTGTCGTGCCGGATGTCTGGTCTTTTACATACGACACGCCCGGATATGACAAAGACGTCGAGGTCAGCGGCGAGAGCGGGATGTGGGAGTTCACAAAGACGGCTGACGGCAGCTTCGAGCTGACCGACAGCTCGGGCGCGACCCTGTTCACACCGAGAATCACTTTCGGGGACGACCGTATGAGCTATTGGGTTGATTTCGAGTCGAGACTGCTCGGGCTTGCCGGAACAACATTTTTTGTCAGCGCTCCCCATTCCATAGCTCCGCACCGCACAATTGCGCGCACCCTTTCCCGGAATGACCTGTATTGGGGAACATCGTTCTGGAGCACACCCGCTCCGGCGTATTTCCGCGGATATATGCTGCAGAATCCCGCAAAAGCCGATGAACTGCTCGCGAGTGCCGCCGAGGCGACCGCTGTCTGGCGTATGTATATAAACGGTGAATTGATAAGCGGTCTGCCGATCACACAGCCGAGCTACTATTACAACACTCCCGACGGCAGCATGGAAACCAGTCAGGAATACACCTATCTGTATGACCGCCGCGTAGCTCTTTCGGACGTGGAAAAGGTTCGTATCGAGTTTGGATACTGATCGATTCCCGATCTCGTCCGACAGGCGGATCACTGCTGCATATCATTTTCGATTTCAGCATTCTCTGGTTTTGCTCTTTATTATATCACTTCAAAACTTTGGAGACAGCCTATGGCAAAAAGCGTAGTATTCTTTGACGCCGAGATTGGCGTCGATGATAATAAAATACATGATATAGGCGCGGTGCGAAGCGACGGAAGCTTATTGCATACAGCGTCTGTATCGGATTTCTGCGCGTTCGCGGCGTATGCCGACTTTCTCTGCGGTCACAATGCGGCGCATCATGATATGAAATATCTTGCTCCTCTTGTGGATGAAAGAGTACCGAAAAAAATCATAGATACACTTTATTTATCTCCGCTGCTGTTCCCCAAAAGACCATACCACAGGCTGTTAAAAGACGATAAGCTGCAGGTCGATGAGCTGAATAACCCAGTAAATGACAGTCAGAAAGCACAGACGCTTTTCTTTGACGAAGTCAATGCTTTCTGGCAGCTTCCCAATGAAAAGAAGAAAATATTCTGCGGATTGCTCTATAATTCCGAAGAATTCCAGGGCTTCTTTGACTATGTGGGATTCAAGCCGTATATGTGCGATATCGCGCAGATGATCCGCGCCGAATACAGGGGAAAGGTATGTGCAAACGCAGATATTGAAATCCTCGTTAAGTATTATCCGAGGGAGCTTGCCTACGCCCTTGCTTTGATTGGCTGCGGGGATTCCTGCTCTGTTACGCCGCCGTGGTTGCTTTATAACTTTCCGAAGATCGAAAATGTCATTAAATTTTTATGCAATACACCCTGTAAAGCAGGCTGCGATTATTGTAAAAAAGCCCTGGATATACACACAGGTCTTAAGAAGATATTTGGCTTTGACAGCTTCCGGACATACAATGGAGAACCGCTTCAGGAGCTGGCGACAATAGCGGCGGTTGAAGGGAAATCTCTGCTCGCCGTATTTCCAACCGGCGGAGGCAAGTCGATCACATTCCAGCTTCCTGCGCTTATGGCAGGGAAGGCGACGCATGGTCTGACTGTTGTGATTTCTCCTTTGCAGTCGCTTATGAAGGATCAGGTCGACAATCTGGCTGAAAAGGGAATAGAGGAGGCCGTAACGGTAAACGGTATTCTGAACCCGATCGAGAGAGCAGATGCTCTTGAACGTGTGGCAAGCGGCAAGGCGTCGATTCTGTATATCTCTCCCGAGCAGCTGCGTTCCAAAACGATAGAACGCCTTTTGATGTCGCGCAATATCGTGAGATTTGTAATTGATGAGGCACACTGCTTTTCAGCCTGGGGACAGGATTTCAGAGTTGACTATCTCTACATCGGCGATTTTATCCGTAAGCTGCAAAAAGAGAAGAAAACCGAAAAAAAGCCGATACCCGTATCGTGCTTTACGGCGACAGCCAAGCAAAAGGTCATAACCGATATATGCGATTATTTCAAGAAAAAGCTCGGCCTGGATCTTGAAATTTTTGCATCCTCGGCGACAAGAGAAAATCTTCATTATACGGTTCTGCATAAAGAAACCGACGATGAAAAATATAATGCGCTCCGATCGTTGATCGCTAAAAAGAATTGCCCGACTATCGTTTATGTTTCGAGAACCAAACGCACGTTTGACCTTGCAAAAAAGCTGACCAGCGATGGATTCAGAGCTTTGCCTTTCAACGGTAAGATGGAATCCGGCGAAAAGATCGCTAACCAGGAGGCTTTTATGAATAACGAGGTATCGGTCATTGTAGCTACCTCGGCATTCGGTATGGGCGTTGATAAGAGCGATGTAGGGCTTGTGGTTCATTACGATATTTCGGACTCGCTTGAAAACTATGTTCAGGAGGCAGGCAGAGCGGGACGCGATCCCTCTTTGCAGGCAGACTGCTATGTGCTCTTTAACGATAACGATCTGGACAAGCATTTCATACTGCTCAACCAGACCAAGCTCAGTATCAGTGAAATTCAGCAGGTCTGGAAAGCAATCAAGGATCTGACTAAGAGCCGACCGAACGTCTGCTGCTCCGCTCTTGAAATTGCGCGTCAGGCGGGCTGGGATGATTCAGCGGGCTCTGAAATGGAGACCAGAGTCAAAACCGCGGTGTCGGCTCTTGAAACGGCAGGTTATATCGTGCGCGGAAGAAATGTGCCAAAGGTGTATGCGACGAGTATCCGCGCCAGGGACATGAACGAGGCATCCTATCGTATCCGCAGATCTGAATTGTTTTCGGAAGAACAGAAAAGCACGGCGCTTCGAATCATTAAATCTTTAATTTCAAGCCGCAGTATAGCAGCTGCGGGCAATGCCGACGCGGAATCCCGTGTGGACTATCTTGCCGACATTCTCGGACTTGAAAAAGAAGCCGTTATAGAGTCAATAAGCCTGATGCGCCAGGAAGGGCTGCTTGAGGATTACAGCGATATGTCCGCATATATCTACGACTCTGACAGCCAACACAAGTCTGAACTTGTGCTCGAGCGGTTTTCGAAGCTTGAGCGGTTTATTCTGTCAAAGCTCACCGACGCGAGCGCGGCTTTCGGATTCAAGGAATTGAACGAAGAAGCGCAGGATCAGGGAATAAAAACCTCCAATATAAAAAATATCAGAACCATTCTGCACTACCTGACTATAAAGAATTATATCACAAAGGAAGAAAACAGGGATAGCTTCTCGGTAAATATAGTCCCCGCTCTTGATCATAAACGTCTTATGGATAAGTTTGAGAGAAGAATTGAAATCTGTCGGTTTATTCTCGGCGAGCTGTATGCAAAGGCTGTCCCCGGGCAGGAAAACGATAACGAGAAGAAGCCCGTAGAGTTCTCCTTAGTAGGTCTGTTCAAGGCGTATCAGGCCGTACCGATGATGGACGCGAGCGATATTCCTGCAGCTCTTTGCGACATAGAGGATGCGCTGCTGTATCTTTCCAAGATCGGCGCCTTGAAGCTGGAAGGCGGGTTCCTTGTGCTTTATAACGGAATGGAGATAAGGCGTATCGTCAGGGATAACCGAATCAAATATAAGGTAGAAGATTACCGGCTGCTCGATGAGTTTTATAAGCAAAAGATACGTCAGATCCATATTGTCGGCGAGTATGCAAACCTTATGGTGCGCGATTATAACGCGGCGCTGCAATTCGTTCAGGATTATTTCAATATGGACTTTAAGAAGTTCATTTCAATCTATTTCAAGGGTGAGCGGGCAAAAGAGATCGAGCGCAATATTACTCCGGATAAATATAATCAACTGTTTGGCGAGCTCTCTGAAAAGCAGGCGGAAATCATAAGCGACGCCGACTCAAAATACATTGCGGTTGTGGCAGGTCCCGGAAGCGGAAAGACGAGAGTGCTTGTGCATAAGCTCGCCTCTTTGCTGCTTCTTGAGGACGTCAAGCACGAACAGCTTTTGATGCTGACATTTTCCCGCGCCGCGGCTACCGAGTTCAAAAAGCGCTTGGTTGGTCTAATCGGCAACGCGGCTAACTTCGTTGAGATCAAAACCTTCCACTCCTACTGCTTTGACCTGCTTGGAAAGATCGGGACTCTGGAAGCGTCGGATAACGTAGTAAAAGATGCCGCCGAGATGATCCGTAACGGTGAGGTAGAGCAGGGGAAGATCACCAAGAGCGTTCTTGTTATAGATGAAGCACAGGATATGGATGAGCACGAATTTGAGCTTGTCCGCGCTCTTATGGCAATAAATGAAGATATGCGCGTCATTGCGGTCGGGGATGACGATCAGAACATTTATGAATTCCGCGGGTC
The DNA here is from genome assembly GCA_902766575.1 of uncultured Ruminococcus sp. Lineage (GTDB taxonomy): Bacteria > Bacillota > Clostridia > Oscillospirales > CAG-272 > Flemingiibacterium. The sequence continues at coordinate 5,943 of CACXED010000120.1, forward strand.
AAGCTCAGAGCATCTCAGAGCTTTGATCGAGCATTACGGCGCAGCCAAATATGAGATGACAGAGAATTACAGAAGCAAGGCAAATATCGCTGCGCTTGCCAACGCCTTCGCCGGGTCGATCACAGACAGAATGAAATCGGAGCCAATCAAAGCAGTGACCGATACGGACGGGATTGTAACGATCACCCACCATACCTGCGCGAATATGGAAGAAGCGGTTGTCAATAACTTTCTTGCCACATATCAGAGCGGAAAGTCCTGTATTCTTACCGGTACCAATGACGAGGCGCTCCGCATACTCGGTCTGCTGTTAAAGCAGGGAAAGAGAGCGAAGCTGATCCAGTCGCTCGATGGATTCAAACTTAATAATCTTCTCGAAATCCGTGTGTTCCTGAGTGCGATCGACCGTGAGCTTCATTCTCCGGTTATTTCTGATGAGATATGGAGAAATGCAGAGAGGGAATTGTTGAGTGATTTCCAAAACAGCGCCTGTATCGGTAATGTAAAACGTCTTATTCAGGATTTTGAAGCAACTCATTCTATAAAGTACCGTTCCGATCTTGAGGAGTTCCTGAATGATTCAAAATTTGACGACTTTTACAATGAGCAGGATCAGGAGACTGTCTGCGTTTCTACGATTCACAAATCCAAAGGGCGGGAATTTGATAACGTTTATATGATGCTGAAGAACCTGTCCGGTAAAACGAATGCGGAGCGCAGGGCTCTGTACGTCGGTATGACGAGAGCGAAAAACAATCTTTATATACACACGAACACCGCATTGTTTGACAAATATCGCCTCAGTGGAATCAAACACGCGGAGGACGCCACGGAATATGGAGAGCCGTCGGAGATCATATTGCAGACAACACACAGGGATGTAGTGCTTGATTTCTTCAAGAACAAAAAAGAGCTCATCTCAGGTCTTCGCAGCGGAACAGTGCTCAAAAACGATGGGGGATATCTGACAGCTGAGCTTAATGGCAGAGACGTGCGTGTCGTCAGGTTCTCAAAAGCGTTTTCCAAAACACTTGAAAACCTGAAAGATAAAGGATATGTTTTTTCATCAGCAGAGGTGCGGTTTATTGTCGCGTGGAAGGGTGAAGACGATGAGGAGGAATCGCTGATAGTTCTTCCGGATATCCGCTTGAAAAGGGAAAAACAATGAATGAAGCGTTCACATCGTCATCGGAGCCGAGCCGGACGGTGTGAACGCTTATTATATTTGAATTTCTGTTTTACTCCATATTTTCCCGGTAAGTTTCAAGCAGTTCGCTGAGCTTCATTTCAAAGTTGGAGCGGCTGCTCTCCCATGTGGAGGCTATGCTCTCCTTTTTATCGGTTATCTGTCCGAACATCCACGATGCGATGCCGATCGACGACTCGTTTACAAATGCGAAATCAAAATAGGTCGTGGCAAGAATCAGGTCGAGCATTTCGGCGGTATTATCGTCGCGGCTGTATTTGCCTTTCAGCGCGACGTCAAGATAGGCGGGAACGACGCTCTTGTAGTTCTCGGCGTTGAGCGCTTCGAGGATAACCGCGCTCATCTCCGGATCGGGAGCGGACAGCAGTATCGACATGAACGCCGTGCCTAAATTGTAGGTGATATAATCCTTCTGCGAATCGTTGTAGAGCGGATAAGGCACGATTCCGTAGTCGCCGACCATGTCGCGCATATCGTCTGTGGCGCGGATTCCGGTGGCCAGGAAGAGCAGATTGTCGTTCTTGAAGCCGGGATAGAGATCGGTTCCCATACCGGTTCTGCCGCCGCAGTCAGCGTATTCCACCGCGTCATTGTCATTGACGAGCGAGTAAATCTTCTCGTATTTTTCAACGAAGCTCTCGTTCATGAACTTGAACTCATAGCTGTCGTCAGCGGTTTTCGACGCCATCTGTATTCCGAACGAATAGCCGAGTCCGCGTCCGGCGTGAGTTCCGAAGCCGAAGCCTATCCGGTCGTTTTCCCAATCGTACTCGCCGTCGCCGTTCAGGTCGGACAGCGCGGCAGCCGACATCTCAAGCAGCTTGTCCAGCGTCCACTTGCGGCTTTTGACCAGCTCATACGGGCTTTCGAGCTTCAGATCCTCGATAAGCTTGGAGCTGAAAAACACCGCCATGTCGTTCTTTATAAGGTCGAGCGATAGCGAGCCGACCGCGTTGTAGAGCTGACCGTAAATCATCGCGTTGTCATTCCAGCCCGGGCACCAGTAGGGCTGGCTGAAATCGAGAACGTCGAAATCCAGCAGATTATAGAATAATCCGCGGCTTTCGCAGCCCCACCAGTAGTCGGGCATTACGAGATCATAATCGCCGCTGTTCGACATTACATCGCCCTGAAGCGTGTTGTTCCACACTCCGCTGTCGTCGGGGAGCGCAACGGTCTTGATTTTGATTTTGAAGCGTTCTTCAATCTTTGCGCTGCGCTGATAGAGCGCGTCGTCCACGATATCTCCGGTCTCGCTCTCGCAGAACAGGTCGTCGATTCTCGTCTCGCGGACAAGGATGTTGAAATCCTTTCCGCCGAAGTCATATTCGCCGAGATTATCGGCATAGGGCTTTTCGGTGGTCTCGGCCTCGGGCTGAGTCTGAGGAGCGGAGCTGTCATTGCTGCCGCTTGCTCCTGAACCGCAGGATACGGTCGAAAGCAGGGCGAGCATGAGGATAAAAGATAGCGTTCGTTTCATTTTTATCGTTCCTTTCCGAATTAAAATTTATTGAACATGATATTGCGTCCGCCGTCGGCGAGGATGTAGGTTCCGTTGATGAACGCGCCCTTTTCGCCTGCGACGTACATAATGAGATCGACGATCTCCTGCGGATCGGCGGCTCGTCC
>CACXED010000121.1 GCA_902766575.1 uncultured Ruminococcus sp.
GTCAGACGATACAAAAATCCGCAGGCAGGGTACCGCCCCTGTCAAGGATTTTTGTGAAGTATGACGGAAAAGATGCAAGTAGATGCGCGCTTAAGACGTCAGCCGTGAATTGTGCGGTGTTGCCTTTATTGCTTTTCGTCGGTCTTATCCGATTCCGAGCCGCCCGATTCGCCGAGAATCGAGTTCATATAGTCCTCAAAGCTCTTGAACTTTGCGGGCTGCTCGCGCTGCGGCTCCTTGTTCTCCTTTGCGCCGTAGGCTGCGACGAGCTCGTTTACCTCCTCGGCGGACATACGGTCGCTCTCGTCGTTGTGGAGAGGCTTTACCGGAGCTTTGGGCTTGTCGCGACGGATATCCGGACGGGAGGCTCTGTCCTGACGCGGCTGACGGCTTTCGGAGCGGTCGTATCTTCCGCCCTTTGAGCCGCGCTTCTGCGAGGACTGACGGCGCTCGGGTCTGGAGGACTTCGGCTCCTCCGGGACGCTGAAGCCCGCGCTCTCGAGATAGATCACGACGCGGCGGTCGCTGTCCGCGCCGACCGAGTTGGTCGAGACGCCCTCGATGCCCTGAACCTCGGAGTGGATTATCCGGCGGTCGTAGGGAGTCATCGGCTCGAGCATTACCGGCTTTCCGGTCTTTTCGACCTTATCCGCCATGCGGCGGGCGAGGGCTCTGAGCGCGGTCTCGCGCTTGGAGCGGTAGTTCTCAATGTCGACGGTGATGTGTACATAGTCGCGGGACTCGTCCTCCTCGCGCTTGTTGGCGGCGAGGTTTGCGAGATACTGCAGAGCGTCGAGCGTGTCTCCGTGATGGCCGATGAGCACTCCGGCGGCGTCTCCGGTGACGGTGATAGCCCGGTCGGATTTGCGCGTCCGGGTCATCTCGACCTTGGCGTCGATCTCCATGTCGGAGAGCAGGGTCTCGATGAACTCCTTTGCGGCGTGATCTCCGCAGGCTCTCGTGCTTTCGGAGGGTTCGGAGTCGGTTTCGGGCTCGGAAGTCGTCTCGATCGTCTCCGGCTCGGACGCCGGGCAGGGCTCGGGAGCAGGCTCGGGAGAAGGCTCCGACGGCTTTTCCTCCGGCTCGGGAGCGGCTTTTTCCTCCGGCCCGGGCTCCTCGACGGCTGTCTCAAAGAACACCCTTATCTTTGCCGGAGACGCGCCGATTCCGAAAAATCCGGTCTTTTCGCGCTCGATTATTTCGTATTCGAGCTTTTCGCGCTCGACGCCGAGCTTCATCACGGCTTCGCCAAGCGCAAGCTCCACCGTTCTCGCGGTGAACAGCATTTCCTGTTTCATGGCTCACACTCCTTTTTTGTCTGAATGTGTTTTATTTTCCGAAAATTATTTGAGCTTCGGAGCGTCGTCGGGATTCACGCCCTCCTTGAGCTCGGGCTTTTTGTCCTTCTGATCGTCGCTGTCGTCATCCGATTCCGGCTCGGTGGGCTTCTGCGGCTGCGCCGGCGCCGGAGCGCCGTCGATCGGATCGTCCTCGTCGATGCGGTGAAGCGAGCGAACCTTCTGCTTTTCGGCCTTCTTTATCTGGCGCTTTGACATATTGGCCTCGCGCTCGGCGGCCTTGTAGTCCTCCTCGGTGAATTTCGGGATCGGGAACATTTTTACGAGTATCACCTGCTGGATTATGCTGAGAATATTTCTGAACACCCAGTAGAGTCCGATTGCCGCCGCGATGGTGAACGAGATGTATACCGAAAGGAGCGGCATCGTGAGGTTCATTATCTTCATCGAAAGATCGTTCTGAGCCTCGGGGTTCGGGTTGTAGGTCAGCTTTCTCGTGATGAAGGTGCTGCCAAGCGTGACGATCAGCGTCAGCAGCGGGATCAGGAGCAGCAGATTGAAATTCGTGAAGCTCGGGGTCTGGGAGAGATCCATCATTCCGCCGAAGATGCTGAAGTTAGGGAGCATTTCCTCGGTAATGGCGCTTCCGCTGTTGTCGAGGAAGTTGCCGACGCCGAGCTCTCTCATGCGGTTGAGCAGGTCGAGCTGTCTTACAGCCTTGCCCTCGGCGAAAGTCTCGAAGCCGGTCATATTGGTGGTCGACATTATCTCGTAGACCTTTGCCTGTATCGCGTTTATCGTGTCGGCCGTGAAGCCGCAGACGTACTTGAGAGGGCTTATGACGACGTTATAGAGCGAGAAGATTATCGGAAGCTGTATCAGCATCGGCAGGCAGCCGCCCATCGGGTTGAAATTCTCCCGCTGGTAGAGCTCCATGATCTCCTGATTGAGCTTGTCCTGAGTAGGCTTGTCGGTGCGTCCGGCGTACTTGTTGCGTATCGCCATCTCCTTGGGGCGCAGAGACGCCTGCTTGACCGAGTTCTTCTGCTGCTTGATTCCCAGCGGGAACAGTATGATCTGAAGTACGAGCGCGAAGAAGAACAGCGCCAGCGCGTAGTTGTGTGTCAGCTCATACCCGAGCTTCAGTATCCAGCCCAGCGGTATGTTGATTATGTCCCATATGCTTGTCATCTTCTTTGTGTGAACACTCCTTAAAAATTAGTTTTTTTCCCCGTTTTCGCGTCCTGCGCCGCGCCGCTTTCTTTTAGGAACCGGGTCATAGCCTCCGCGGCAGAAGGGATTGCAGCGCAGTATCCGCCAGACCGTAAGCCCCAGTCCCGCGATGAAGCCCCACTCCTCAAACGCCTCTATGGCGTACTGCGAGCAGGTCGGAACAAACCGGCAGCAGGGCGGCTTCAGGGGCGAGATATACTTCCTGTAAAGCCCGACGAGAGCTATAGCTGTCTTCTTCACGGCTTTTTGGTCTGCAAAGCCGACGCGCCCGACAGCCCGAGCTTTGCAAAGGCGGCTCTGAGGTCGGCGGCGACGTCCTGGCTCTTTGCTCCCGCTGCCGACGAGCGCGCGGCTATCACGATGAGAAAGCCCTGCTTTATCGGCGGCTTTGAAGCCGTCTCGAGTCCGGCGCGGATTATCCGTCTTGCGCGGCTGCGCTCGACCGCTCCTCCGAATTTTTTCGTGACGGTGATGCCGACTCTGTTATGCCGCCGCTTTTTGGGATCCGACTTTGCGAGCCTCGACGCGGCGTAGTCGGGCAGCATATAGACGACGACCAGCCGTCCCACATATTTTTTGCCCTTTGAATAGGCCTTTGAAAAAAGATGATTTTCGCGTATGGTATACTTCACGCCGCGCTGTCGCCTGCCTTTCCCGGTCGCGCCGATGGATTTTTTTCGCGATAACAATAAAACCCCCGAATATTACGGGTATCTCCCCGAGCTTTTCGGCGGTTTTCATCGTATTGCGTTTTTGCGTTTTTGCGTTTTTGCTTTGCCGGGCTGTATCCGAGCAATACGCCTCAGCGCAGAGTTCATGTCTGACGCCCCCTGCGGGAGAGGCTGTATTGCTGCGGTCCGGCGATACGCAGATCGCGGCTCAATAGGTGAGTCTCTTTCTGCCCTTAGCGCGTCTTCTCTTGAGCACCTTTCGTCCGTCTGCGGTTTTCATTCTCTTGCGGAAACCGTGCTCTACCTTTCTCTGGCGCTTCTTAGGCTGGTAAGTTCTGAGCATTTAGTGACACCTCCTTCAGCTTTTCTTCACAGGCTTAGCTGATAGAAATCTACAGTAAACCGGAATTTACAAAATAACATTACTATTATACACAACAGGATATGGTTTTGTCAAGGGCTTTTCGAAAAAAATATCCTTTGTTCGAAAAAAATTAACTAAATATCGCTTCGAAATTTCCGGAAATCCTCCTCCGGGACTTGATTTATCGGCGGAAATGTGGTATAATATTTTTAATTATATTATTATTAAGTATATAATCCTCGCAGCGCGTGTCAAAAATAACCGAAAGGAACTTAGTATGCAGCCCTTTAACGAAATCTGGTCGCTCGCTCTTGACGAGCTTCGGAAAAAATACTCCTCAACTCAGGTCGACCTCTGGTTTACCAAGCTCACTCTCTGCGACCTGACCGAAAACCGGGCGGTGCTCATCTGCGACGAGGTCTTTAAGTACACAATCCTTAAAACCAAGTATCTCGGAGATATCCGCGAGGCGCTGACAAAGGTGCTCGGCTTTGCGGTCGACGTTCTGATCGTGGACAAGAATCAGAACCCCGCCGAATATCTGGCAAGCGTCCCGGGCGCGCTCTCTCCCGAGCCGGTGAACCTCGCCGACCTGCCTCAGTCCGACGCGCCCGAGACCGGCGGAGAGATCGTCACCGAGGCCGAGCCCGCTTACTTTGCCGCCGGAGCCACTCTCTCCCGTCCCGACGACCGCCCTCAGCCGGTTCAGAACAATCAGCGTGAGTACACCTTTGACAACTTCATCGTCGGCAGCTCAAACAAGTTCGCTCACGCCGCGTCCCTCGCCGTAGCCAACGAGCCCGCCTGCAAGGCCAACGTCGACGCCAACACCTACAATCCGCTCTTTATCTACGGCCCCAGCGGGCTCGGAAAGACCCATCTGCTCTACGCAATCACAAATCACATCAAGAAAACCCGTCCCGAGCTCAAGATCCTCTACCTCAAGGGCGAGGACTTCACCAACGAGATGATCGACTCTATAGCCAAAAAGACCACGCCTCAGTTCCGCGAGAAATACCGGACCGCCGACGTGCTCTGCATCGACGATATCCAGTTCATCGCCGGACGCGACTCGACGCAGGAGGAGTTCTTCCACACCTTCAACGCCCTCTACGAGGATCACAAGCAGATAATCCTCACCTCCGACCGGCCGCCGCGCGATATCAAGACCCTCGAGGACCGGCTCAAGTCCCGCTTTGAGTGGGGCATCACCGCCGATATCCAGCCGCCCGACGCCGATCTGCGCGCCGCGATCCTCAAGAAAAAGGCCGAGCAGATGAATATCCAGCTCTCGCCCGAGGTCGTCAACTTCCTCGCCGAGAACCTCAAGTCGAATATCCGTCAGGTCGAGGGCGCGATAAAGAAGCTCGGCGCGCTCAGCCTGCTCACCGGTACGCCGATCACCATCGAGCTCGCCAAGAACTCCATCGCCGACCTTATGACCGGAGGAGAGCCGGTCAGCGTCACCATCGACCGCATCTTTGAAAAGGTCGCCAAGAAATACGGCGTCTCGGTCGACGACATAAAGGGCGTCAAGCGCACAAAAGACATCGCCTACGCCCGCCATATCACGATCTACATGATAAGAAAGCTCACCGATATGTCCCTGCCGCAGATAGGCAAGCTCTTTAACCGCGACCACACGACTATCCTCTCGTCGATAAAGACGATCGAGCGCGAGCTCGGCTCAAACTCGGTCACGGATATCGAGATCGGCGAGCTTATAAAGGAAATCAAGGGCTGATCCACAGCCTTTCAAAAGCCTTGACGGCAGTTTTCCACAGATTATCAACACCCTGTGTAAAAATGTGTGGACTTCTGTGAGAAAAATTGCAAAAAGCCGCCCGCAAAGCGCTTTTTGCCTGTTGAGCCGATTTTTCCCCGGCGTATGAAAACCTCCTTTTTCGCGGCGGCGCGGCGATTTTTCAACATCGCACGGCGGCAGGGCTTTTCAACCGGCGCTATGGAGGACGAGCCCCGCGGGCCCGGTTGTCAACAGCGCTTTTCACATCATAACAGGGAAAAATCAACAGTCCCCACAGCCGCGAAATTTTTTCCACCGGCGTCCAGAGCTTTCTCACATCGGACGCGAGACGGAAAATCCAAAAAAAGTTCCATGTCATGCCGCTTTCCGGAGCTTTCAACACTCTCAACACAGCCTACTGCGACTACTGGTTTTAATCTTATTTTTATTTCTCTTTGCTTTAATTTTAATTTTCCAAATCCCGCTCTCTCTGTGGATTAAAAAATCCGCCGCGGGAAATTCCTGATCATTAAAGGATGCGCTTATGAAAGTCAACTTTACAAAATCCGCCATCGAGGAAGCGGTCAACACCGCTATGGCCTGCGTCTCTACCAAGAACACCATCGCCGCCGCCGGAGGTATCTTCATCAACTGCGAGGGCGAGCGCGCGGTATTCATCTCCTACGACCTTGAAAAGGGTATCCGCGTCGAGGCCGACGCAGATATCGTCGAGCACGGCTCCTGCATCATCGACGCTCAGAACCTCAGCTCGATAATCAAGGTCATGCCCGCCGGACTCGTCACCCTCGAGGTCGGAGACAGCTGGAGGGCAAAGCTCACCTCGGGTCGCTCCGAGTTCGAAATCAACGCCATGAACCCGAGGGAATATCCCACTCTCCCCGATATCTCAAACCGCCGGGGCTTCAGAATCAAGCAGGGCGATATGAAGGATATGATAAACGGCACGCTGTTCGCCGTCGCTCAGAACGACGCCAGACCCACCTTCAACGGCGCGCTGTTCAGCATCGAGGGCGGCAGGATCACCACCGTCGGCTGCGACTCCTTCCGGCTCGCGATTCGCGAAAAGCTCTGCGAGCTTGAGAACACCACCGAAAACGCCGTGAACGCCCGCTTCATCGTACCCGGAAGAACCCTCGCCGAGGTCGTCAAGCTCCTCACCGAGCCCGACAAGATCGTCGAGATCAACATCGCGATAAAGCAGGTCATCTTCCGCTTTGAGGAGCGCGGGATCATCTTCTTCACCCGCCTTATCGAGGGCGACTACATCGACTACGAGCGCATTATCCCGAAGAACAGCACGATCTTTGTCGACATCGACGCGCCCAGCTTCCAGAGCGCCCTCGAGCGCGCCTCGGTCGTCTCGGACGAGTCGGCGGGCAAGAACAAGGCGGGCGCGCGCTGTCACTTCCACGACAACCGGCTCGAGATAACCTCGGTCTCGTCGAGCGGAAAGGTCTACGACGAGCTTCCAACCTCGCATCAGGGCGGAGATATCGAGATCGGCTTCAACTGCCGCTATCTCATCGAGGCGCTCAAGTACTCCCAGTGCGAAAAGGTGAGGCTCTCGCTCTCAAGTCCCTTTATAAGCATGGTCATCGAGCCGCTCGAGCCCGACGGCAACGACCGCTTTACCTATCTCGTCCTGCCCATCAAGATGCTCAAATGAGAGCCGACCGCGTAGTTTACCGCGATTTCAGGAACATCTCCTCGGCGGAGATATCCCTTTCGCCCGGAGTCAGCGTTCTCATCGGCGACAACGCCGAGGGCAAGACCAACGCTCTCGAGGGGATTTACCTCATGGCCGCCGGAAAGAGCTTCAGAACCCCCAGAGAGCGCGAAATGGTGCGCTTCGGAGCCGACTTTTTCGAGGTCTCGCTCGGCTTTACCGATTCGAGGAGAAGTCAGGAGCTGTCCTTCAGAGCCTATTCGGGCGAGAACGGAAAGCGGCGCTCCTGCGCCAAAAACGGCGTTCCGATACCGAAAATGAGCGAGTTCATCGGAGCCTTCCGGGCGGTGCTGTTCTGCCCGGAGCATCTTTCGATAGTCAAGGCGGGACCCGCGGAGCGGCGCTCGTTCCTCGACGTGGCGCTCTGTCAGCTAAGACCGGTATATCTCGCCGCTCTCAGCCGTCACAACCGGATACTCGTCCGGCGGAGCGCGCTGCTGAGACAGCTCGCCGACGGAGAGGGCGACCGGGAGCTGCTCGGCGTCTATTCGGAGCAGCTGGCGCGGGAAGCGGCTTTTATCTACACCGCAAGGCGCGAGTATGTCGAACGGCTCGGCGAGTGCGTCAGGCGCTTCTTCTCCGAGCTGTCGGACGTCAGCTCAAAGGGCGAGATACCGGAGCTCAGATACAAAAACAGCTTGAAGACCGACGGGCCGCTCGGCGCAGCGGAGGCCGAAAAGCGCTACCTCGAAGCCCTGAACGCCAACGTGAGCCGCGAGGTCGCCGCAGGAGCGACTCTGTACGGCTCGCACAAGGACGACGTCGAGATACTGCTTGACGGCCGCGAGGCACGTCTGTACGCCTCACAGGGGCAGCAGAGGTCGCTTGCGCTGGCGATGAAGCTCGGCGAGGGCGAGATCTCAAGGGAGTACTCGGGCGAGTATCCGGTGTTCCTCTTTGACGACGTGCTCTCGGAGCTCGACCCGGCAAGGCAGAAGTTCCTGCTGTCAAGGCTCGGCGGGCGGCAGGTGATAATGACCGCCTGCACTCCTCCTCCCTGCGCCGGAGACGCGGAGTTCATAAGGGTCTCGGGCGGAAGCTATACCCGGGCGTGAGTCCCGGAAAATCAGGAAAGGCAGGGCGGGATATGTACATCCACGCGGGCAACAACCGCATGATCCGCACCAAAAGCATAATCGGCGTATTCGACATGGACGCCGCGACCATGGCCGGCACGACGAGGGATTTCCTCCGCGCCGCCGAACGGGAGGGCAGGCTTGTGAATATCAAGGAGGATATACCGAAGTCGTTCGTGCTCACCGACGGCGGCTCGGTCTATGTCTCGCAGATCTCCGCGACAGCGCTCGTAGGGCGCGCGGGAGCTCTCTTTGACGGAGCGGACAGATAGGACAGATAGATAGTTCAGATAATTTTTCCAAGGGAAAGGAAGGCTTTCGACATGAAAGCCATGTTATAAAAAATGTCAGAGCAGATAAACAACACTTACGACGAAAATCAGATTCAGGTGCTCGAGGGGCTCGAGGCGGTCCGAAAGCGCCCGGGTATGTATATAGGCTCAACGTCGATACGCGGTCTGCACCATCTCGTCTACGAGATAGTCGACAACTCGATCGACGAGGCGCTCGCCGGCTTCTGCGACGCGATAATCGTCACGCTCCATCCCGACGACAGCGTCTCGGTGCAGGACGACGGACGCGGCGTTCCGAGCCAGATTCACCACAAGGTCAAGCTCCCGACGCTCGAGGTCGTCTTTACCGTCCTCCACGCCGGAGGTAAATTCGGCGGCGGAGGCTATAAGATCGCCGGCGGTCTCCACGGAGTCGGAGCCTCGGTCGTCAACGCGCTCTCCGAGTGGATGGAGATCGACAACTGCTACGAGGGCGAGCGCTATACCGAGCGCTTTGAGCGCGGAAAGGTGGCGCGTCCCTTTGCTCACGTCGGCTCGTCGAACGGCAGACACGGTCTCTACGTCCGCTTCAAGCCCGACGCGACGATCTTTGAGGAGACGGTTTTCGACTACGACACGATTCTGAACCGGCTCCGCGAGCAGGCGTTCCTCAACGCCGGGGTCAGGATAATCCTCCGGGACGAGCGCACGCCCGAGCAGCTCGGACTTCCCGAGGGCGTAGAGCCGAGGCGCGAGATCGAGCTCTGCTACGAGGGAGGCATAAAGAGCTTCGTCGAGCATCTCAACAACGTCAGACGGCTCGCGATGATCCATACCGACGTTATCTATATGCGCGGCGAAAAGGGCGACTCGATTGCCGAGGTCGCAATGCAGTACAACGACAGCTACA
>CACXED010000122.1 GCA_902766575.1 uncultured Ruminococcus sp.
AGAAGAACTACGTTCCCTACTTCATCGAGAATTATTTCAAGGATCCGAGACATATCGTTATCGATAACCGCCCGGTTCTGTGCGTATTCGGTGCGGATTACCTCTCGTCAAGTCTCGGCGGAGACGCCAATGTCAAAATGGCGTTCGACTACCTCGAGGAGGAGATAAAGAAATACGGCTTTGACGGAATGATCTATCTCGCCTGCGGCTCGTCGAGCAGCCGCCTTGCGGCTATGGGCTTTGACGGCTGCTACGCCTACAACTGGGGCAGCAACGGCAGTCAGCTCGAGGTCAATACAAGCTCGATACTCTCGAGCGCAAAGCAGGGCGCGGTCTATACCGTACCGACCATCAGCGTCGGCTTCAACAGCATACCGTGGCACGGAACGCGCTATCCGATGATGAGCATGACCGACTACGCCACAGCGCACGAGTGGGTCAAGAGCGAGTATCTGCCGACCTATCCCAAAGAGGAATGGCAGAAGAAGCTCGTGATGCTCTCCACCTGGAACGAGTACGGCGAGGGCACCTACATAATGCCGACCACCGACGAAAAGGGCTTCGGCTATATCGACGTCATCCGCGAGGCTTATACCGACGAGAAGATCGACGAATCGCTCGATACCGTGCCGACCGCCGATCAGCTCTACAGAATAAACCGGCTCTATCCGCAGTACCGCCATCTGCTCCGTCTCGACGGAAAATACACCGAGCCGTATTTCGAGGATAGACTGGTTTCGCTCTACACCATAGATTTCTCCGAGAGACGCGACGGATACTGCGGAAACATCGCGAACGCCTCCTACTCGGACGACGGAGTTACCGGAAAGGCTTCGAGCTCCGACCCGATGATAATTCTGAACACTGTCGAGCCGATCGACCTTGAGAGCGTGGAATATATCCGCGTCACCGCAAAGCTCGAAATTGGCAGCTCGATGCAGATATTCTTCCTGACCGACATGGATAAGACCTGGAACGAGACAAAGGGAAAGAGTCTCCCCGCTTCGACCGGCGACACTGAGCTCACCTACTATTATATCCCCGCAAGCCAGCTCAAGGAATTCAAGGGCAAGCTCGCCGCTTTCCGCGTCGACCCGACAAGCACGAACGGCAGCAGCTTCACGGTAAAATCGGTCGAGTTCCTGAAACTGGACGCCACCGGTATGCTCTCCAAGACGCTTGTCATCGACGGCAACAGCTTCACTCAGAAGCTCCGTCCGCAGGAAAACGAGAAGGGCGAGGTCTGCTTGGCGTTCGACCCGTCGATCGGTATGGACTTCGCGCTGAACTGCTTCCACCTCTGGGATAAGGACAGCAAGACGCTGACGCTCAATTTCGTCGATCACACTTTAGTCTACACAGTCGGCAGCGACAGCTACAAGCTCGACGGCGTTTCGAAGAAGCTCAGCTGCGAACTCGGCTCGCTCGACGCTCTGCCGCTGATACCGATCGAGCAGCTCTGCGCAGACGTCGGATATAAATACTCGCTTGGCGATGACGGCATTATTACGATAGAGACCGACTACGCCGATTACTACGCTAAGAAAAACGCCGAAAAGGTTTACGCACAGTGGGAGTTTGACAATCTCGGCGACACCGAGGGCTGGAGCTCCGGCTCGATGCAGCTGACGGTCAGGGACGGCTATCTCGCCTGCGATTCGATCGGCACGAGCACCGACCCGATACTCGAATACGGAAATACCATCGCGATCAACACCTCGGAGTACACCAAGCTCGAATGTAAGGTGCGCTACAAGTACAGCGGCTCGGCGCAGGATCTCGTCATCTACTTTGCCACCGACAAGAGCGGCAATATGAACGAGGAAAAGACCCTGCGGTACAAGCTCAAGGGCACCGACTCGGGCGACGAATGGGAGACCTTCACGATCGACCTCACCAAGCTCCCGCAATGGAAGGACACCGTGATAAAGCTCCGCTTCGATCCGTTCAACGCCGTCGGTCACATAGATATCGACTATCTGAGATTTGTAAAGTAATCAGATAACAAAAAATCCGCATTTGCGGATTTTTTGTTTTGGGTCGCCCTGACTGATAACTGCGTCCCGGCGTCGTTTCCCGGTCGAACCGGATTCTCTGATCTCAGCCGGCCGATACGCCCGCGCATTTTTTAAGAGTGTCGTCGAGCTTTCCAAACAGCTCGAGCTTTTGTCTGTGAAGCTCGAGCGCCAGCTCAAGCGTTCTGCCGTATGTGACATGACCCTCGGACTCAACCCGCCACGCGAGGTCGTCCGGACGTCGGCTGCTGTATTCGGTCTTGATCATGCTTTGTTCGTTCATTACGTCCCCCTTATAATACGGTAAATTATGTTATTTCAGCTATAAATTATTGAACACATTTATTATACACCATTTCTTTAGGAAAATCAAGATGTAATTGCACTTTTTTCCAAATTTTCTCGCGAACATTTTCGACAAAACTGCTGGATGCACAAAAAAATCCGGCAGAAGCGCTGTCTGCCGGAGAATTTTTCTGTTTATCTGCTGATCGTCAGCTCGTTCACGCCCGCGCTGAGCTTATGCTCTCCGCCGCAGACG
>CACXED010000123.1 GCA_902766575.1 uncultured Ruminococcus sp.
GACTGTTGTGACTAAGTCTACAAAGGGTGATATGAGAGTTGAAATCTGCTCCAAGTGCCACCCGTTCTACACCGGCAAGCAGAAGCTCGTCGATGCAGGCGGACGTGTAGACAAGTTCAAGAAGCGTCTCGAACTCAGCAAGTAATTGCGAGAGCTTTCTTATCGGAAGTAAAGATTCCCGCGCACATTTATTGTGCCGCGGGGATTTTTGTTTATCGCTGACTTTGAAAGGAGAAACTGTATGGAAGAATTTGAAAAGGCCGTCCTCGTGGCGGTCGATACCGACGACATGAAGGAGGGCGAGTGCGAGGTCTCGCTCGCCGAGCTTGAACGCCTGCTCGATACCGCGGGTGGAAGCGTCTTTGCCAAGGTGGTTCAGGCGCTCGATCACCCGAATCCCAAGACCTGCATAGGCAGCGGTAAGCTCGCCGAGCTCTCGGAGCTCTGCAAGGCGAACGACATAAGGCTCGTGATCTTCGACCTCGAGCTCTCGCCCGCGCAGATAAAGAACATCGAGGACGGGCTCGACTGCGACGCGAGAGTCCTTGACCGCTCGATGCTGATACTCGACATCTTCGCGCTGCACGCGACCTCCGCCGAGGGAAAGCTGCAGGTCGAGCTCGCGCAGCTCAAATACACCGCGCCGCGACTTGTCGGCAAGGGAGCGGAGCTTTCGCGTCTCGGAGGAGGAATCGGTACGCGCGGCCCCGGCGAGTCGAAGTTAGAGATAGACCGCCGTCACCTCAAGCGCCGCGCCGAGCAGCTCGAAGCCGAGCTCGCCGACCTCGACCGCGGACGGCTGACTAAACGCAAGGCTCGCGAGCGCTCGGGAATCAAAAAGGTCGCGATCGTCGGCTACACCAACGCCGGAAAATCGACGCTGCTCAACAAGCTCACCGACGCGGGGATATTAGCCGAGGACAAGCTGTTCGCGACGCTCGACCCGACGACCCGGAAATATACCCTGCCCTGCGGAGTTGACATCCTGCTCACCGACACGGTCGGATTCATCAGAAATCTGCCGCACCACCTGATAAAAGCATTCAAATCGACGCTCGACGAGGCGGTTTTTGCGGATATAATCATGATAATCGTCGACGCCTCCGACCACGAGGCTACGAGCCAGCTCGACGTCACCGAAAAGCTGCTCGGCGAGCTCGGAGCAGCTGACAAGCCGATACTCTACGTCTACAACAAGTGCGACCGCGCCGAGTCGAGCTTCGGACACATAAAGCTCGCGCCCGACGCGAACTGCGTCGCAGTCTCGGCGCTGACCGGAGAGGGGCTCGATACTCTCATCGCAAAGTTAGAGGCGATCGTCCAGAGCGGCAAGACGACCGAGACCTTCATCATTCCCAACGCCGAGCAGGGGATCGTCAACCGTCTCTATAGTGCGGCTGAGGTTCAGAGCGTCGAATACGGCAGCGATTCCGTGACTGTCCGCGCGACCGTCGACGCTAAGATCCGCGGTCAGTACGATAAATATCGCGTGAAAGCCGAGGACGAAAATGGCGAAGAAGACGAAGAATATTGACTCCCCTGCCCCGCCGAAGCTCTACACGACCCTCGGAAAAGAGGCGAGCGGCGAGCTGACCGAGAAAAAATCGGTGTTCATCGGCTACGCCCGCCCGGTCAAGACCGAGCAGGAGGCTATCGACTTCATCGCGAAAATCCGCAAAAAGCACTCCGACGCTCGGCATAACGTCTACGCCTACCAGCTCTGCGGCGGCGGGATCGCGCGCTACTCGGACGACGGCGAGCCGCAGGGTACGGCGGGAGTTCCGGTGCTCGACGTCATAAAAAAAAGCGGCGCAGACGACTGCGCTGTAGTCGTGACGCGCTATTTCGGCGGGATTCTGCTCGGGACGGGCGGGCTGGTCAGAGCCTACTCGGCTGCGGCGAAGTTAGCTATCGACGCGGCTGAGGTCGTGACCTACGAAAGCTACCGCGAATTCGAGCTCGGCTGCGACTACTCGGCTTACCAGAAAATCGACGCGGAGCTGCCGAAATTTGGCATTATCACCGACTCGGTGGAGTTCGGCGAGGTGATAATGCTTAAGCTCGCGATAAAATCCGGGCTGTACGACGAATTTTCGGCAAGGCTCTCCGAGATGTTCGCGGGCAGGCTCGCTCCGAAGCCGACCGGCGAGCGCTTCGACGTGAGCCGCTGAGCCTACGAATCGAGGGATATAATGGCAATAAATAAAGAAACTGTCGTTGAGTTCTACAAGGACTACGACGAGGACGTCCGCGCGTCGAAGTCGCGCTACAACATGACCGAGTTCCGCTCGACCGAGCGGATTCTGAAACGCTATTTTGCCGATCTTGCAGCCGCTCCGAGGGTCATCGAGCTCGGTTGCGCGACCGGACACTATGCCTATGCACTCGCGCCCGACTGCGAGAGCTACACCGGAGTCGATCTCTCGCCCGACAACATCGCGGTTTTCGAAAAAAAGCTCGCCGAGAAGCCGCTCTCCTGCAAAAGCGGCAAGCCTGTCGTCTGCATGACCGGAGATGCGACAAGCCTCAGCGAAATTCCGGACGCGAGCTTTGACGTGGTGCTCTGTCTC
>CACXED010000124.1 GCA_902766575.1 uncultured Ruminococcus sp.
ACTGACGGCGGCGCAGTCACTAACCTTGACTTTGCCAGCGGGGGCTCCCCGCCGCGGCGTTGGCGGCTCGACGCCGCCGGAGAGGGTCACGAGGGGGAAGGAGCCTACTTTTCAGCCGCCAAAAGTAAGCCCCTCCCCCCTCGTGGCTCCCCTCACCCTGCAAAAAAGCTATCATGTTGTGCCTGCGAAGCTGCTTCTGAGTGCTTCCCGGTAAATATTGCTCCGTTCTCTCTGCGATGTCTTACTGCTGTGGAACAATTTTTCTCAGCGGTGATTTGCTATTGCTTCTCTGAGCGTACTAATGAGCCTGATCATTCTCCGCTTCCTTTATCTCTCCCAATGACTATCAATTAAAATTTGTGCTGATTTGAGCTGATTTGAGCAAATTTGAGCTGAATCTAACACCCACTGAAATCAAACTAACCATTCCGGAAACTGAATATGGTTCTCAAGAAAACAAGTTTGCTCAAATAAAGCATCCTGTCTCAAACCAAGAGGAAGCAATTAAGCAGTAATATTACTCCAACCGAAACGGTCCGCAAACTCCAATCAGGAGCGATAAGCAATCTGTTAGCGCTCGCGTCGTAATAGCGTTTGCAAGGTAGGGGGAGTTCAAGAGGGGGGAGGGGATTACTTTTGGCAGCTGAAAAGTGCGGGGAGCCCCCGCGGGCAAAGTCAAGGTTTATCTCTGCGCCGCCGTCAGCCTTAGTCATATCAAACATACAGCGTCGCAGAAATTAGAATTTAACGCAGAATCCGCCTTAGCTCCCCCGGAGGGGGAGCTAAGGCGATAGCTAACTGAGAAGGTTGAAATGGCTATAGCTGACTAAAAAGGCGATTTTGCTTATGCGCAAATTTTGCCCTCTACGTCAAAATCAAAGATTTTGCCGCTTATAATAAAAGCTCGTCGAGCTTGATGATGTCGCCCGCGCCCATGACGATGAGCATATCGCCGTCCCGGAGCTCGCGCCGGAGATACGCGGCGATCTCAGCGAGAGACGGAAGATAAATCCCGCCCGCAGCCGCTGCGAGCTTCTCCGAGCTCACGCCGAAGCTGTTCACCTCACGCGCCGCGTAGATGTCGGCGAATATCGCGTTCACGCCGGAGAACGCGCCCGCAAATTCGTCGAACAGCGCCGCCGTCCGCGAATAGGTGTGCGGCTGAAATACCACGAACACCCGCTCGTATCCCATCCCGAGCGCGCCGCTGAGCGTCGCTTTTATCTCGGTCGGATGATGCGCGTAGTCGTCAAAAACCGGCACCCGCGCGCCTGAATCGGTGATAAGCTCGCCACGACGCTCCATGCGCCGCTTTGCGCCAGAGTAGCTCCCGAGCCCTCTCGCGATGTCCTCGGGCGAGACTCCGCAGATGTCGGCCGCAGCAGCTGCCGCCAGCGAGTTCATCACATGGTGCTTTCCGACAACGCCGAGCTTGACGTGAGCGAAAAATTCCCCGCGCTTCTGGACGTCGAACTCAGCCGCGCCCTGCTCAAAGCCGATATTCTTCGCCGTGAAGTCAGCGCCGTCGCCGAGCCCAAAGCTGACCGCCGTTCCGGTATAGCCCTCGAGCGCGCGCCGGACGTTAGCATCATCGGCGTTCACGACGGCATAGCCCTCGCCCGCTATCGCAAGATAGCGCCGGAACGAGCCGACGATCTGTTCGATTCCCGAAAAATAGTCGGTGTGGTCGAGGTCGATGTTCAAAACGACCGCGATGTTCGGCGTGAAGGACAGAAACGAGTCCTGATACTCGCAGGCCTCCATGATGAAATCCCGCTTTGAGCCGAGACGGTAGGCTCCGCCGAGCTCGGGCAGCTCGGCTCCCGCGACTATCGTCGGGTCGCGTCCGGCGGCGAGAAAGATGTGCGAGATCATCGAGGTCGTCGAGCTCTTGCCGTGCATTCCCGCGACGCCGATCCGGTTCTCCGAGCCGCTCATCAGCCAGCCGAGGAAGTCCGCGCGGTAGACGCAGTACTTCTCGCCGCGCCGGTCGGCTTCGAGAGCCGCCGCAAGCTCGGGATGATCGGGCTTGATAGCGGCAGTGTAGACTATCACGTCGTAGTCTCTGATATGCTCGGGCGAGGTCTCGTAGAAAATCTCTATTCCGCAGTCCTCAAGCGCTTTTGTCAGCCGGGACGGCGTCCGGTCGTAGCCTCCGACCCGACAGCCCCGGTCGTGAGCGATATGCGCCAGCGAGGACATACTTATCCCGCCGATGCCGATGAAATACACCGACCGCGGAGAGCTGAATATTTCGCTGAGTTTTTCAATATTATATGAAGTGTACATTGACTATCTCCTCAAAAAAGGCTTTTACTATATTATACCACACACCGGGGGGATATGCAATCCCCGGCGCGCAAAAAGCTCTCATTGCGAAAATATGAATATTTATAACAGTTTACTTATAATTTGTTATTATGTGGCATTTAACGGTCAATCGTTATAGAGTGCGCAATATTCATAATCCGCACTCGTTTCGTTAAAGAAATTCTTTCTTTCGGGACGTATAAATTTCAAAAAATCAATGTATATTTTTCACAATTCCGGATTATAATATATATAGGTTTTTAACATGGAAACCCGAACAGCAAATCCGACACTGTCATTCCCTGGAGGTAGAAAAATGGTCATTACCGATATCAAAGTGAGAAAGCTCTTTGACGAAGGCCCGATGAAAGCCATCGTCTCCGTTACCTTCGACGGCCAGCTCGCGGTCCACGACATAAAGGTCATCAACGCCCGCGACAAATTTTTCATCGTCATGCCGAGCCGCAAGAATCCCGACGGTACTTACCGCGACATAGTCCATCCCATAAACGCCCAGTTCCGAGCTATCCTCGAGGAGGCTGTCATCGACGCCTACAATAAGGAGCTCGCTCTCGCAGCGGAAACCGCCGCTTCCGAGACTTCCGAATCCGAAACCAACGATTAAAGGCAATACCGGCTGCCGCAGTTCAAGATGCGGCAGCCGTTTTCTCGATTATAAAATTCCCGGGCTCTTTTGAGTCCGGGAAAATTTTTATTCAAGCGTAGTCTTGAGCTTTTCTATCTCGCTGTTGACGGTGCTTTCCATGCTTGCGAGAGTCGACGCGAAGGTATTCTTTCCGGCTGCAAAGGTCTGGCGTACAAAGGGGTTAGCCACAATGTCCTGCCATGCGTTGAGTCCGAACTCAAAGCTCATGGAATTTATGATGATGTCGATCATATCCGACGAATCGTCGTCGCGGGCGGACTTGGTCTTGAGCACGACCTCCTTGTAGGTCGGTATCAGGTTCTGGTTCGAATCGAACGCGAGAGCCTCGAGCAGTATTCCCACGTTCTCCCATCTCTCCTCGGGGAGAGTTTTGAGCAGTATGGAAATCTCGGCTCCGAATGAGGGCGCGTAGTAGTGCTCCTGTTCCTCGTCGTACTTCGGGCAGGGCATGAAGCCGATGTCGATGTCGAGACTGCGCTTCTGCTCAAGTCCCATAAGGTTGTCGACGATGAAAAGCACGCCGCCCGACTTGAAATCTCCGGTTCCGCCGGTGTTGTCAACGTCGGTTGAGGTTTTGCCCTTGAATATCTCAGGCTGCATAAAGGTGTCGTAGAGCTTGATTATCTTGTTTATAGCAATCTCGTCCTTTGGCAGGTCGAAGCTCGGATAGCCCTCCGCGTCCTTTGATATGTAGCTGATCCCCGAGCCGAGTATCAGACGGTTGCAGAACTCCTTCCAGCCTCCGTTAATACCGTAGCGGTCGTTATCATCCATGACCGTATCGCCGTTGAGGTCGCTGTATGCCGCCTTAGCGGTCTTTGCAAGTACGTCCACCGTCCACTTTCCGTCGCGGGCGAGCTGATAGATGTCGTAGTCAAGTCCGAGCTCGTTGTAGATATCCTTGTTGAAGATATAGCCCGACGCGCGGGATAACATACTCAGGCTGAAATTTCCCGTAGCCGCGAGCTGCTTTCCGCCGATGCTGAACACCTCGGTCGCAAGCGGATTCCACCACTGCTGACTCAGGTCGATATAGGGCAGCTCGTTCCAGTCCATCAGATACTGCGCCACACCGAGCGTCCAGATATCGTAGGAGAACCAGACGTCATAGTTCGAATCGCCTGCCATGACCTCCTGCTGGATATCAGCGGATTCAATTATCTGCTGATCGGTAACGTTTATCGTACAGTTGAAGCGCTCCTCAATGCGGCGGTTGCGCTGATAAACCGCGTCGTTGACGAGGTCGCCGTTCTCGGTCTCCGCGTCGAGTATATTAGTAGCCCAGACGAGCCATGTTTCGTCGAAATGATGTATACCGAGCTCAAAGCCCTCCATATCCTTGTCCGGGAGGTTGTCGGTGAGCTCTGTCTCCTCCGGCTCGGTCGAAACCGGCGCGGACGAGCTGTCGTCGGTCTTTGCGTCAGGCTGTGTGCCGCCGCAGGAGGGCAGCATCATCGCCGCGAGCATAAGGCAGATAAGCTGTGTGAGTCTGTGTTTTTTGTTCATGTTGATTTCCTTTCCTAATATTTTTAATAGCGCGTGTTTTTGTGCTACGCGCTATATATTATACACCCCCCCCCCTGAATTTGTCAATAGTGACGAGATTTTTTTAATATTCTCACAAAAAAAGCTTCCCCCGGAAGCCGTTTTTCGGCGAATCCAGGGGAGCTTACTGAATCGGTTATTTATCTGTAGACCTCGAGAACCGTCTCGAGCTTATCCTTGAAGGTCGCCTCGGAGCTTTCGTAGTCGGAGACGATATTGTTGTTGTTTTCTCTTATCCAGCCGACGAACTTGTGTCCGACGCCGCCCAGCGTCTGCGAGTAAATATAGCCGAAATCGAAGGTCAGGCTGTCGCGGATGATATCGATCATCTCGCCGGAATTGTCGTCGCGCGCAGCCTTGGTCTTGAGCGCGGTGTCGTAGAATACCGGAATGACCTCCTTGTAGCTCTCGGCGCAGAGAGCCTCGGTGATGAGCGCGGACATATCGGGGTCCTTTGCGTCCGAAGGAATTACAAAGAACGAGAACTCGTCAAGCGAGGTCGAGTGGTACTCCTTCTGCGCGTCGCTGTACTTAGGATACGGCAGGATACCGAAATCGTCGTTCATATCGCGCATCTGCTCGGACTTGCCGAGGGTTGCGGTGTAGAAAAGACCATTACCGTTTCTGAAAGCGTTATAGATAACCTCACGCAATTCCGCTTTGGGTGTGAATACGCCCTTGGAGTTATGTACATAGTCGTTGAGACGCTCAACGACCTCTACGGTGTGCTCGTCAACGAGAGTTATCTCCGGGAAGCCGTCGCTGCCCTTTTTGGCGACGTGGATTTCGAACGCTTCCTTGAAATTGTCGATTTCGGTTGACCAGCCGAGAAGCAGACCGAATTTATCGTTCTCGGTGACATTGCTGTCGCCGTCGAGATCCTCATACACGTCCCTTGAAAGCGACGCGAGCGTATCGAACGTCCATTTGCCGTCCTTAACAAGCTGATAGAGGTCGCCGGTCTTGTAGTCCTCGGCGAGACGCTTGTTGAAGTATATGCAGTTCATGCCTCTCCAGAGCGCAAGCGACAGGTCTCCGGTGATAAGGAACTCCTTACCGTTGATGGTCAGCTCGTCGGCGACGCGCTCAGACCACCACGGCTTTGAGAAGTCAACGTACTTCTGATCGTTCCAGTTGAGGAACAGATTGTCGCCGACGATCATCGGCAGAACCGCCGCGTAGCCCGCAACGAGGTCGAACGCTCCGTCGCCCGACATTATCGACGAGCGCAGGGTCGTGTTGAACGCAATTGCCGGATCATACCAAGAGCCGTCGACCGCATAGTGTTCAAATTCGAC
>CACXED010000125.1 GCA_902766575.1 uncultured Ruminococcus sp.
ATCAACAGCGCTGACAAGATGAAGACCTTCTACTACAAGTGCTCGGCATACTGCGGCGAGGAGTACGATTCGGTGATCTTCTCCTGTATGCTCCTGCCCGAGAAGATGGGCGAAGAGCCGGTCGGATATAAGTTCCCGTTCACCGATGTCCCGAAGAGCGAGTGGTATTACAAATATGTAGAGGCATCCAATAAGATCGGACTCATCAACGGTAAGACTCTGACCGAATATATGCCGACCGACAATATGCGTCTCTGTGAGGCAGTCAAGCTCGCGGTCTGCATGAATATCATCTACAACGGCGGCGACCCGTCGACCGATATCGCAAACGGCGCCGACGTCTGGTACAGCACCTATGAAAAGTACGCCATCGAGCACGGCATCCTCGGCAAGGAGGGCATGAACGGCGAAGCCGAGAAGCCCGTCACCCGCGCCGAGTATGTATACATCTTCTCGAAGGCACTCCCCGCGAGCGCGTTTGAAAAAATCAACACTATCCCCGACGGCAGCATTCCGGACGTCAAGTCGGCAAAGACCGCGCAGGAAAAGGCTATCTACACCTTCTACCGCGCCGGAATACTCAACGGCATGGACGGCTACGGAACCTTCAATCCGACCGGCAACATCAGCCGCAGCGAGGTCGCGGCGATACTGATACGCATCATGGACCCCTCTTACCGTGTCGGAGCGCCCGCTCTGCTCGGCACAGCGCACTAAATTTATAAAGGAGATAAGAATCATGTCAATTTTCGATAAGCTCAAGAAAGGCGCGGGCGACGCGGTCAAGACCGCCGCTCAGAACGCCGTAAACTCCATCGGCAGCAAGAAGGAAACCTTCACCTTTGCCGCGCTTCCCGAGAGCCTTGCGGAAATGCAGGCTCTGCCCGAGGCGAGCCTCGACACTCCGTTCAAGACAGCGGCGCTGACCGTTCTCGCGCTCTGCGCATACGCGGCTGACAAGAATATCGGCACCGAAATGCTGAACTGGCTGCGCGGTCCCCGTCCGCTGAACGGTCAGGAGATCTCGTTCCTGAACGACCGTTTCCGCGACGGCAAGACCTATCTGCCGTTCACCTATTTCGCAGGCTCTACGCCCGACAACAGCTACACTCCCACCGAGCCGTACACCATCACTGTCGAGTCGACTCACGTCTCTGACGACGAAGCGGGCTATATGAAGCTGTTCATCCCCTGCGGCGGCGCGGACGATCCCCGTCCGATAAAGCTCCGTCAGCGCGGCAGCGACGGCAAGTGGTTTTTATGGGAGCAGTATCTGCTGACCGGAGTCCGCACTCCCAAGTCGGCCGATCCGTGGGCATAATCAGCCATGCCGATAAAGAAAAAATATACAGCGAGAGCCGCGATAATTATCCTGACCGCGATTTCGCTCGCGCTTTCCGGCTGCGGCGGGAAAGAGATCCCGGACACGGACACGGACATCGCCACGGGCACTCAAACAGACATCAGCACCGATACGGAGCCGACCGAAACGTCGGCTCCGGTCGGGGACACGATGTCATACGACGAAGCGGCGGAGCTGCTGGCTCAGGCGGTCACGATCGCGCAGAAATTCGGCGGAATAGAGGTCGACGGCGAGCTGACCGACAATGAGATACTCGAGATCATGGGACGGTATCAGGCGCTGCTGTTCCGCAGGGACGGGCAGGAGAGCATAACCGAGTATGAAGCGCTGGCGTTCCAGACCGCGCTCGGAGGAAACAGCGAGGTGCTCGTCGAGGTTCCGGAGTACATGAAGGACAGCGGCTACTGCGTGCTTGACACACGCGGCGACGGCGTTATGACCTTCACGTTCCCGATCTGCGTCGCCGAGCTGGAGGAAGCGCTCGGAATCAATTATACGCTCGAAACCTACGCGGGCGAGAGCAGCATCGACGGTCGGATGGTATACCATGAGGACGGAAAAACCTGCTATGCCGAGATATGCCGCGTCGGCGTGGAGCCGTCGGACGGAATATTCCCCTGTCGGATGACCGGGCTTGAGATTCTTCCCGATCTGACGGCGGTCGGCGGCAGTATCGAATTTGTTCAGGAGCAGAATAAACTCAGCAATCTGCTCGCGGTGAACGAATCGATCCGGCTTTATATCGCTTTTCCGGACGAAAAGTCGATCACGAACATGATCTACTATATGGTCGGTGAGCAGTACGCTTCGCTCGAATGCACCGTCGGCGAGGACAAGAACGAATATGTGGTCGCCCGAAACATTCCGGACGAAAACAGTGGTGATAACTCGGATGAAATACCGTATGAGCTCGATATCGCGAGCCTGATTCCAGACGAGGGTCTGATTCTCTCGGTCACCGAATATGAGGATACACAGACATATGAACTTTTCGTCTCGGATAAGGAGTACTGGGAAAACGGCTGGAAGGTCTACACCCTTGACAAGGGTACGCTTCGCCTGATAAGCGCCGATTTTTACGACCCGGACGGAAATGTGTGCGCAATTTTCTCTGTCGACACGGATGTCGAGCTCGATTATTATCTGAATCTTCCGGATATTGAATTAAATTAAAAAAGGAGAACCGATATGGGACTTATTAAAGCAGGACTGGGAGCGCTCGGAGGAACGCTCGCCGATCAATGGAAGGAATTTTTCTACTGCGAGTCGATGGACAAGGACGTTATGGTCACGAAAGGTCAGAAGCGCACCTCGTCGCGCTCGTCGAACACCAGAGGAAATGATAACATCATCTCGAACGGCTCGGGCATCGCCGTAGCCGACGGACAGTGCATGATCATCGTCGAGCAGGGCAAAATCGTCGAGGTCTGCGCCGAGCCGGGTGAATTTACATACGACACCTCCACCGAACCGAGCATTTTTGCCGGAAGCCTCGGCGAGAGCATCATCAATACCTTCAAAACGATAGGCAAGCGCTTCACCTACGGCGGCGACACCGGCAAGGATCAGAGAGTTTATTACTTCAACACGAAGGAGCTCATCGACAACAAGTTCGGAACTGCGAACCCGATTCCTTTCCGCGTCGTTGACTCAAAGATCGGACTCGATGTTGATGTTTCCATCCGCTGCAACGGAGTTTACTCCTACAAGATCGCCAACCCGCTGCTGTTCTATACGAACGTCTGCGGAAACGTCGAGAGCGAGTATAACCGCTCGGAGCTTGACAGCCAGCTCAAGACCGAGTTCATCAGCGCATTGCAGCCGGCGTTCGGCAGGCTCTCCGAGCTGGAGCTTCGCCCGAATCAGATCGTCACCCATACCACCGAGCTTGAGGACGCGATGAACGCAGCTCTCTCGGCAAAGTGGGGCGAGCTCCGAGGACTTCAGGTAGTCAGCATCGCGCTCGGATCGGTCACTCTGCCCGAGGAGGACGCAGAGATGATCAAGCAGGCACAGCGCGTCGCTATCATGCGCGACCCGACGATGGCTGCGGCTACTCTCGTCGGCGCTCAGGCGGACGCGATGAAGACCGCAGCTGCGAACGAGGGCGGCGCTATGACCGGATTCATGGGCATGGGAATGGCTATGAACGCCGGAGGAATGAACGCGCAGAATCTGTTCGCGATGGGTCAGCAGAATCAGCAGGCTCAACAGGCACAGCAGCCCGCTCCGGCGGCTTCGAACGGCTGGAAGTGCTCCTGCGGAGCAACTGCGACCGGAAAGTTCTGCCCTGAGTGCGGCGCTAAGAAGCCCGAGACCAAGCCTGCCAACGGCTGGGTCTGCCCGAAGTGCGGCGCGACCGCTACCGGAAAGTTCTGTCCCGAATGTGGCTCGCCGAAGCCCGCAGATACCGACGGCTGGACCTGCTCCTGCGGCGCGGTGAACAAGGGCAAGTTCTGCTCGAACTGCGGCGCAAAGAAGCCCGCCGGAGTTCCGCAGTACAAGTGCGATAAGTGCGGCTGGGAGCCGGAAAAGGGCGTAAAGCCTCCGAAATTCTGCCCTGAGTGCGGAGACCCGTTTGACGACGGCGATATCATGTGAGAGCCGGACTCGGATCTCTTGCCGGGGCTAGGCGGATGGAGAAAGATATGGCGCATCGGTATATCAGGCGGCAGATCATAGCAGCCATTATGATGCTGAGCCTGATTCCGGCGGTTGTGACCGGTTGCGCGAAAAATGATCGGGAGGTCGGTGATAGCCAATTGAGAGCGAGTCAGACGCTGTGCGGCGTTGAGTATTGTCATACCGGCGGCAGCGTATACGGACAGGATATAACCATAATTCTCAGGGATACGGAGCTTGTATACGCGAGCTATTTTCCGTGGGAGGGGACCGACGACTATCTCGGCGACGGCAGCGACTGTATTACGGTCGAAAATGTGCCTTTGGAAGAAGGGCGCTGGAATGAGATAGAAAAGGCGATCGAGGACATACTCCCGATCCTCAAGCGGAAAGACGATGAAAAAAAGGGCGTATTCCGGCAATTACTGAGCCGTATTTTCGTGAAGAATGAGGATGTCATGGACGGCGTGGGCAGCTTGAGCTTTACTGTGATCTGGCGCGACGACGAAAGCGGAGATGAGCTGAAAGTCTCATATGAGATCCCGGACGATAAACGGTTCGCGACGCTTCTTGATCTGATGAAGGAGACGGCTCACCCGATAGGCAGAGAAATCGTTTGGTACAATTCATAGTAAATTTTGGCGGCAGCTTGGCGCGATGGAAGTCGTCAGCCATCTGCCGCCTTAATAATCCCTGCCGTCCTTTGGCGGGGCGGAACCGACTGAAAAACGAGGTGAATTATCAACAATGAAATACGGAAAAACCGCAAAAAGACTGATCGGCGCAATGCTGACCTTCGCGATGCTGCTCGGAATGTTTCCTGCCGGAGTGTCCGCGGACGGCGGCGATGCTTCGGACAGGGAGATTCTGCTCTCCTACGACTTTGAGGAGGAGGACTCCGAATGCGATCTCTGCTATTATGACGGCAACAATTACAATAGAACATGGAAACGGGAATGCGACAGCGCAGGCAA
Organism: uncultured Ruminococcus sp.; assembly: GCA_902766575.1. GTDB lineage: Bacteria > Bacillota > Clostridia > Oscillospirales > CAG-272 > Flemingiibacterium. Next base: position 4,960 of record CACXED010000125.1, read on the forward strand.
CCACAGCTTTGTAAGCCATGATACTGTGGGCAAGGGCGACAATTATTTCGATACGCCCAAAATTCAGCTTCCCGATTATGATGATATAATCCTGAGCTTCAACGTGAAGGCTGAGGGGCCGGAGAATTATGAGGGTAATCTGAAGCTGTATATCACCGTCTACGCCAGCGATAAAGAAGATGAGGACGATAAAGAGCAGATCCTCATAAGAGAATATAATTTCCGCGATGGCGACGGCAGCGGGCATTACCATAGTTATCAGATCAACCTTGGCGAATGGGCGAAAAAATGTGTAAAGCTCACCTTCAGAAACACCCGTGTAGAGGGCTCGCCCGAGGGGCTGACGCTGCATATCGACGATATCCTCATAACCTCGCCGGAAAAAATGAAAGTCATAAATGGCGAATCAGTCGATGATTCAGATATTTTTCTTCAGTACTCATTATCAGACGGAAGAACTATGCACTTCAAGCTGAATAATGATATCTATGATCGTATGTGCTTCAAGCTGAATAATGGTAATGGTTATTATTATAATTTCAGCAATATGATAAAACCCGGCATGAGAGTATTGATTGACCTTAACGGACATACGTTCACCCGTAGGGCTGAAAGTGATAACGGTAAGGCTATGTTCTATGTTGCGGGCGGCGAGCTTACAATTATGGACAGCCGCGGCGGCGGAGCCATAGTCGATGAAACCGGTTATCCGGTTGTGGTTGTCGATAGTGGCGGTAAGCTCACTATAGAGGACGGTGTTACCATAAAAGCTGCCGAGGGCGCCGCAGGCGCGGTCTGTGTATATGGCGGAAATACTGTTATCAACGGAGGTACATTCATCGGCGGATACACCGGTCTGTATATCAGTTTTTATGACTATTACGGAAAGGTAATTGTCAATGGAGGAGTATACACCGGTGATATCTACGGTATTGAAGCATTTTCAGTATATAATGACTGCGTGAGGATAAGGAATGCCGTATCCTATTCTCCGGTACGCTTTTCCACATCAAGGAGCATACTCGCTTCCGATATCGATCCGAATACGATAGTGAATGCGTACGACAGGAAAGGCAGAATCCTCGAGACCTATACGGATATGACCGACTTTCAGGTCACGGGGGCTGAACAGGCGATCGAACTTGAGGGCGATAAGATCACGTTCACTACCAAAGACCCGGTGGATTACCTCGGTATAAGCTGCGAGGCTCCCATCCCCGGCGAAGCCGCCGAAATGCCGGACTTCACGGTAAACAACGGAACGAGCAAAATTTCTGCCTGCCTCTGGCGAGACGAAAACGGTAAGCTGCTGTCGGCAGGCGACAGATTTGAGGAGAACATGACCTATACGCTGCTCGTTCAGTTCTCTGCCGGAGAGGACGGACGGTTCTACGAGAATCTGGTAGTCAGATTCAACGGCGAGCGCGTACCGTTCCACGTTATGAACCGTCAGCGCAATCTGCTGCTTGTCAGCTACACCTTCCCCCCGACCGAATCGCTCACTCTGGACGGCGAGGTGCAGTTCACCACCGGTGCTCATCCCGGCGAGCCGATCGACTTTGTGATAAACGGTCTGCCGAGCATACTCGACACGAGTCTGCTGCAATTCCAGTGGCAGTTCAAGGACGGCGAAACCTGGAAGGATATCCCGGGCAGCGCCGCCTGTGAGAGAAACTTTGTTCCGACCGCCGATCTGCTCGGCAGGGAGATCAGATTTGTCACCCTGCCGGTTCCGAAATTCAGCGGAACCATCGTCAGCGGCAGTCTGACCGTCACAAAGAAATTCAATCCCGCATCTCCCGAAGCTCCGATTCTGAGCGTGCTTAAGGATATAGGCACGGGTAAATATACAACTCTGCGGGTCGCAAATCTCAGAGCAAATCAGGAATATGTCTATACCACCTCCGAGGCTTCGGATCTCTCGACCGTCTGGATGACCGGAACCAGGATAACCGCGGTCGATACTCCGAACCTTAAGCCGGATACGACCTACTATGTCTACACCCGCTTTAAGGAAACCGACTTAGCGGAGGCGGGCGTCAGCGTTGAATATTCGAACATCGTCACCACCGATCAGGGTTATCTTAAAAAAGTGATCCTCGGAGAATACAATTCCCTCGGCGACGGAAACAATAATACGATCTTTATCCCGGTCAATAGAAGCGTCACCCTTGACGTCGCGACCGATCCGGTCAATGCGAAGAAGTGGAGCAATATCAGATTCAAGTCGCCGGTGAGCACCGATCTGTTCACCCTCGGCTCAACGAAGGTTTCCGAGATTGCCGCGACCTCGGGAAATATGCCGGGCAAGCTGACTGTCAACGCGGGAAGCAGGACCGGAACGGGTACGCTCGGAGCATATTATACCGGCTCCTACGGCGTACAGTATGACTACGGTCACTGGACTGTCGTGGTCTACGATCCCCAAAATGTCACAACCGCAAAGCTGATGAACAGCCCGCTCTACGGCGATATCGGGCTGAACGTAGGCGACAGCTATACTCCCGACGCGCGGGATCTGTCAAATGTGCTGATTCCCGCCGAGGCAAACGGTCAGTATACCCGGAAATGGCAGGTCATCTCACAAAAGGTCAGGACGGTTTATGGAATCGAATATATCTACGGCAATGAAAACGACTATATCAAGGTCGATCCTATCACCGGAAAAGTGACCGCTAAGAAGTCCAACGCGGGTGCGGAGGACTGGACTCAGACTGTCGCGCTGTTCTTTATAAGAGAGGGCTGTGAAAGGCTTCAGGCGGCGACCTATAAGGCTGTCGTCAGCGATGTCGTTATCCCGGTCGAGAGCGTTTCGGTCTATCCCGAGTCGGTCAGACTGGCGCCCGGAGCGAGCAAGACGCTCACCGCGCTGATCACTCCGGTCAACGCGACCGAATCCGATACGCTCACATGGAGCAGGCTCAGCGGCAGCTCAAATATCTCTGTCAACTCCGCGACCGGAATGGTGACGGTATCCGCAAAGGCTTCTTCCGGCGAAACGGCTGTGATTCAGGCAAAATCAGGCGGCAAGACCGGAACCTGCGTCGTAACGGTTGAAGCTGACACATATTCTGTCACTGTTGTCGACGGCGAAGCATACTCCGGAACGTCAATAATCGCTTCCGCAAAGGCAGGAACGCCGGTGTCCATAATAGCCGACGCCGCTCCCGAGAACATGAAGTTCGACAAATGGGTGGTCGTCAGCGGAGGAGCGGTTCTCTACGACGCGGAAAGTCCACAGACGAGCTTCATAATGCCCGAGAGCAATGTCAGGCTCAAAGCGACCTATAAGGCTGTCGCGGACGAGCTCATAAATATCACTTTGGCTGACGTCACTGTCGCAAAGCCGGAAAACGGCAATGCTCCGACATCAGCAAAGCCAAACGGTATCGGATATACGGTCGCAAGTACCGTATGGGAGCCGGTTCCGGACGGAAAGTTCGCAGCAGGCACCGCGTACAGCGCGGTCATTACGCTCGAAGCGGAGAATGGCTATCAGTTCACTTCAAAAACGACCTTTAGGGTCAACGGCAGCAGCGCGAAGATAATCGCGCAGAGCGCATATCAGGTAAAGCTATCAATCACCTTCCCGAAAACCGAGGGCGAGACTCCCTATTCGTTCCCATTCACCGATGTTCCGGAGCGCGCATGGTATTATCAGAGCGTCAGTGGAGCTCACAGGATGGGGCTCATCAACGGCAAGAGCGAGACTGCCTATATGCCCGAGAGCAGCATGACCTACGCCGAGGCTATAAAGCTCGCGGCTTGTATGCACCAGCTCTACGAGGACGGCGAGGTGACGCTCGCAAACGGCAGTCCCTACTGGTATTCGAGCTACTATGATTACTGCCGCGACAATGGAATTATTCCGGAAAAATCCACCGCCTTTGAGCCGGGCTATGCCGAGCTGCTAAGGCTCGCCGACACGACTATAACCCGCGCCGGCTACGCGCTCATCTTCTCCCGCGCACTGCCCGACGAGGCTCTCGCCGAGAGAAACGTGATCCCCGACGACTCTATTCCCGACGTGGGCATGACCATGAGCGTATACGATCAGGCGATCTACAAGCTCTACCGTGCCGGAATCGTCAACGGTCGCGACGGCTACGGAACCTTCAGTCCCGACAGCAGTATTCAGCGCAGCGAGGTCGCGGCGATACTCATCCGCATGATGGATCCGACCGCCCGGGTTGATGCTCCTGCCGAGCTCGGAAAGTAAACGGAAAAAGCAAATCCCGACCGCCCGTCCGGGCGGTCGGGACTGCTGTATTCGCGCCGGGGAGATTCTCAGGCTTCAGGCGAGGCTTCCCGCCCGCACCTTTTCGCCGTGGCCGACAGGCTTTTCAGAGCCGATGATCACCTGCCTGTCGTCACGGACAGTCATATCGACCGCGGCGTAAACGCCGTCCGACGCGAGCAGCCTGACTTTCGAGCGGATAGCTGTATACTGTCCCGATTCGCCGCGACCGGTCAATGGTATCGCGAACAGGATGGTATATGTGTCCTCTCTGCCGGTCGGAGTGAGCGCCGACAGCGGTACTATCGTCTCATAGGCTTCGCTTATGGGATCTGCCCCGGCGTCGGTCGGAATGTATTTATAAAGGATATCGTCGGGAGACGCTCTGCCGTCGGTGCGGAGATTTACCTCGCTGATCCTGCCGCTTTCCGGCGCGGTGAACACATAGCCGTTTTTCCTGATCCCGCTCAGAAAATCCCGGATGTCAGCATTGTCGGCCTCGTTCAGCGCGCGGTCGACCGCCGCCGGATAGAGCGACATGATCTTATCTCCACTCGCTACCCTTTCGCCGGAGCTTATGTATACGTCCTCAATCACCAGCTCGGTCGGCGTCCTGACCCTGACAGTCGAGCTCTCCCCCGCGTTCGGTTCAGAGCTGAGCGTCCCCTTGAAGGGCGCGGCGAGCGAAACCTTTGTCAGCGTCAGATTCTCGCCAGTCCGCGACGAATACGCGGCGGCGATCACGACGGCGGCAAGCGTCAGACAGATATATTTTGCTATGCTTTTCATAGGCGATCTCACCTCATCTTAAGATACTGCTCTCCGGCAAACTCCTCAAGCCCGTCCGCGGCTCCCGCGTAGAGCAGCAGCGGCGGCAGTATGAACACGACGCTGAACGCCCCGTTTGAGAGCAGCTCGGAATAATTCTTGAGTCCGACAAACCGTCCGCCGGAAAGCCTGCTGAAGAACGACTGGAACACCGTCTTTCCGAGCGGATAAAGCATGAATACCGTAACTCCGGCGAGGCTCGGGAGCAGAAGCCATGCTCCCCGCGCCGGATTTTTTGTTTTGCGCTTTTTCATGGCTGGTCATTCGGAGAGATAGAACGAGATATTCCTGCTTCCGGTCTCGATGGCGCTCTCGATATTGCCGCCGTTGGAGCTGTATTCGCGGACGATCGAAAAGAGTCTGCCGGAGGTCATCACGTCGATGTATACTCCGTCCTCAAGAGACTCGATGGTATCGAACCAGAGCTCGGCAAAGCCCTCGGGGAAGTCGCAGCTGTCGTTGAACTCATTCTAAATAGCCCATAAACGCCGGAGCGCTGTAAAACACCAGATCTCCGGAGCCGTATGCCCTGTCCACCGAGCCGCCGTACTCATTCAGCCTTGATTTGAAATTGTAATCGCCTGACTTACCGCTCTCGAATATGCCCGGAAAGAGCTTGAGATACGCTTCGGACAGATTTTGCAGGAGATTTTTAGCGTCGCTGCCGCGCTCAGAGCCTGTCTGCTGCACATCGAAAGATCGGGCGACAGAGTGTCTATGTCCATGAAAATATCGTTCTGGAGCAGCTTTGTCAGGTTCTGGATCGTGTTGTTCGTCGTGTTTGACACGAGCACGATATCGGGACCCTCGCCGGCCATCAGATCGTTTGCCGGCTTTGTGCGGTAATCGGGGATGTTCAGAGCGGTGAGATCATTGGAGCTGACCGTGACGTTCGGGTTTTCGCGGACATACTGGTCGAGTATGGCGTTCATATCGAATTTGCCGGTATGGCTTGGAATTTTGTTCTGCGGTATCGGTATCGCGCCATCGAATATCTGCTTCTAAAAAAATTATATCACAGCGCTGCATATCAGTCGATGAATAACTTGAACCAATTAAAAGACTGTAAAACGCGGTTCTGCACATACTGCAAAGCGGCGAAGAAATTCGATCTGAGACGCAATTTGGCTATCGCTGTTCACAATTGTGTGCTATAATTGAATAAAACCGCGCCGCTCATACGCCGCGCGGACAGAAATCTCCGAGTGACGAAAGGCGGCGCTGCCATATGAAACGGATAAAAATCATCGAGGACGACGAAGCGATACGCACCGAGCTCAAAACTCTGCTGATGACCAACGGCTATCAGCCGGTGGAGGACGGCGAATGTGAGCTGATACTGATGGACGTTAATCTTCCCGGGGAGAGCGGCTTCACCCTCTGCCGGAAGCTGCGGCAGACCTCGGATACGCCGGTGATCTTCCTCACAGCCCGGGATACTCCTGAGGACGAGCTGCTCGCGTTCGGAGTGGGCGGAGACGATTTTATACGCAAGCCCTACAACTCCGCGGTGCTGCTCGCGCGGATCGGGCGGATACTGAAAAGCTCTGCGCCCGAAGCGCTGACCGTCCGGGGTCTGACGCTCGATATGCCGGGGATGAAGGTATCTTTCGGCGGACGCTCAGCCGAGCTTACCAAAAACGAGGCACGCATACTCTGGTGCCTGATGCAAAAGGAGCTCTGCACCCGCGACGAGCTCATCGAGGATCTCTGGACGAACGGAATGTATGTCGACGGCAATACGCTCTATGTCAACATCGCTCGGCTGCGGGAAAAGCTCGGAATGATCGGCGCGTCGGAGCTGATCCGCACGGTCAGGGGAGTGGGGTATCGGCTGTGAGCTTTTATGACTATCTTTCGGCAAAGGCGGTATCGCTCTGCGCGGCGGGGATCGGAGCGGCTTATCTGATCCTCGTCTCGTTTATGTGCGGAATTTCGAAAAGACTGATAATAATGCTGCTCGTCTGCGCTGGAGTCGGAGCGGCGGTCTGGCTGCTTGTCGGCTGGAGACTCACCGACCGCAGGCTGAGGACGCTGAAAAGGCGCATCGACGGGCTGCCCGAGAAATATCTGATCGGAGAGACTCTCGACTGCCCGAAAAACCCGATCGAGCTTGAATATTATCTGCTGATGAAGGAGATCTCCCGCTCGGCGATCGGAGCCGTGGAGCAGGCGAGAGCCGATAAGCAGGACTACTGCGACTATGTGGAGAGCTGGGTACATGAGATCAAGACTCCGCTGACCGCCTGCTCGCTGATACTCTCGAACAGCTCGGATCCGGCAAAGCTCCGAGGCGACACTCGCCGCGAGCTTCGCCGCGAGCTGCGGAGAGCCGACAATCTGACCGAGACGATCCTGACCTACGCCAAGCTCCGGACGGTTGAAAAGGACACTCAGATAACCCGCGTCGGGCTTCGCCGCGTCTGCGATCAGGCGGTGCAGGAGGAGATGGAGCTGCTGATAGCCGCCGGTATCTCCGTTTCCATCGACGGGGACTGCGAGGTCTACACCGACCCGAAGCTGTTTGTGTTCATCCTGAAGCAGCTGCTGATCAACTGCGCAAAATACTGCCGGGGCTGTCGGATAAAGCTCGTCATTGCAAACGGGAGCCTGTCCTTTGAGGACAACGGCGTCGGCATACCCGCTCACGAGCTGAGCCGCGTGACCGAGCGCGGCTTCACCGGAGCCGCCGGACGGAGTCTCGGTCAGAGCACCGGAATGGGGCTCTACATCGTCGGAGAGCTCTGCAAAAAGCTGAATATCGGGCTTGCGATCTCGTCAAAGGAGGGCAGGTTCACCCGCTTTGAATTCGGATTTTCCGCTCCGACCTTACAAAAATGTCAGACTTCCGGCAGAGAGCGTTAGAACATTTCCGGACATTTTGTGGTATAATGTTTTCGAAAGTTCTTAGACGAAAGGAAATTTCAGAAAATGGACACTTTGCTCGAAATCAAAAACGTCACAAAATACTACGGCAGCGGAGACGCGGTCTCAAAGGCTCTGAACGGCGTCAGCTTCAGCATGGAGCACGGCGAGTTCACCGCCGTGATGGGCGCGTCGGGCTCGGGAAAGAGCACGCTGCTCAACGTCGTCGCGACTATCGACCGCCCGAGCTCCGGAAGCATACTGCTGGACGGCGCCGATATCTCCGGGATGCGCGAGCGCGAGCTGGCGGCGTTCCGACGCGACCGGCTCGGATTCATCTTTCAGGAGTACAATCTGCTCGACACGCTGACTGTAGCGGAGAATATCGTTCTCCCGCTCAATCTGAAAAAGGTTCCGGTCGGCGAGACTATGAGAAGGCTTGATACCATCGCCGGTTCGCTCGGGATCACAGAGCAGCTTGAAAAATTCCCAAGACAGCTCTCCGGAGGTCAGCGTCAGCGCGCCGCCTGTGCCCGGGCGCTCATCTCGGAGCCGGCGCTGATCCTCGCCGACGAGCCGACCGGAGCCCTCGACAGCGCAAATTCAAAGGGGCTCATGCAGATCTTTACGACGATGAACCGGCGCTTCGGCGCTTCGATACTGATGGTCACTCACGACGCGGTGGTCGGCTCCTATGCCTCGAGGATACTGTTCCTTAAGGACGGCAGTATCTGGAACGAGCTCGTCCGCGGCGAGCGGGATCGGCAGACCATGTACCACGAGATACTCAACACGATGGCTGCGCTCGGAGGTGAGGCGGATGTTCGCTAAGCTGGCGCTGCGTAACGTGAAAAGACAGATCCGCAGCTATCTTATCTATTTTGTCACAGTGGCGCTGAGCGTCGCGCTGATGTTTGCCGTCAACAATCTGAGCTGCAGCGATCTTATTCGCGCGCTTGCGGAGGAATCGAGCGACGTCGGCTCGATGTTCACGATGGTGACGGTCCTGTCCTCGCTGGTGACGGCTCTGGTGCTGAGCTACGCCGCCGGATTCATGCTCAAGCTGAGGAAAAAGGAATTCGGGATGTATCTGACGCTCGGTATGACCCGGCAGAACATTCAGACCCTTTTCGCCCTCGAGACGCTGATCCTCTACGGACTGGCGCTTGCGGTCGGTATCGGAGCGGGACTTTTGATATTCCAGCTTGTCGCCGCGCTGTTTTCGGCGATAATGGAGATACCCTTTGAGATCTCGGCGTACTCGGCGAGAGGCGCGCTGATGACCCTCGCGGTCAGCGGAGGGCTGTTCGTGCTGTCCGCGCTCGCATCGCTGAGATATCTCAGAAAGGTAACGGTTTCCGAGCTTCTTAAGGAGGAGCGCGCGGAGAAAGGCGAGAAGCATCCGGTCGTCTGGGGCATCCTGTCGTTCATCACCCTGTCCGGGCTGATCTTTTGTCTTGTGATGACCTGCCGGAGCCTTATCAATACTTTCCGGACGCAGGAGAGCCTGCATCTGCTAATGTGGCTGGTGATCGATCTCGCGGCGATATTCATTTCGCACTTCACGCTGTCAAGAACGCTTGCCGGAATACTGCTCTGCTGTCCGGGAATCAAGAACCGGGGAACGAACGCGGTCGTTCTGCGCGGGCTGTCGGGAAAGATGACGATGAATTCGCTGCTCATCGGCGCGCTGGCGATGCTGATGACCTTTGCGGTCGTTATGGCTAACGTCGCTTTTACGGAGAAGATACACTCTGATCGCTCGCTTGAAAAGGACTGCCCCTACGATATCATCGCGACGTTCAGAACCGACGAGGAGCAGGGCGTTTCGATGGAGGAGGGCAGGCGGATAATCGAAAAATACAGCGCGATCACCTCGGAGATAGACTATCAGCTCTATTCACTCGGAGAATCGACGCTCAGCGACAATATAGTCGGAAGCGACGAGATGGGCTGGATCGACCGGTATATGCCGCTGAGCCAGTTCAACCGGCTGCTCGAGGGCTGCGGCTATGAGCCGGTCGAGCTTGGAGACGAATATCTGCTTGTCACGACCGTAGAGGGCATCTGCAACGCCGATTTCTCGGACGTGAGAGTGACGCTGAACGGCAGAACCTGCTCCTTTGGTGGGAGCAGCGCCCATTATCCCGATCTTGTGCGGGAGTGGCTCTATTTCGTGGTCCCGGACGAGGTCATAGGCGATATGCCGGTCGCGGACAGCTGCGCCGCCTATACGCTTGAGAACAGCCGTCCCGAAGCCGGCGCGCTGATGGATGAGCTTATGTATGAACGCGAGATCGGCGACGGCGTGATCACGCTCAGCAGCAATTACAGAGTCCGGGAATACATCCGTCAGGCGTCCAACGCGAACGTCGGAGTGCTGATCATCGGAACGCTGTATGTGTCGACGCTGTTTGTCTGCATGGCTCTGGCTATCCTGTCGGTAAAGACGCTCTCGACGCTCGACGAAGAAAAAAAGCGCTTTGACGTGCTCTACCGTCTCGGCGCCGACGAGCGGACGCGGAGATCCGCGCTTTTCCGTGAGATCGGAGTATTCTTCCTTATGCCCTTTGCGCTGCCGTTCCTGCTGACAGTGCCGATGGGACTGCTCTGGGGAGAGGTTTACAAGTTCTGGAATTTCTCTGGGCTCGGCAGTCAGAACGCGATGGCGACGTCGCTGTTTATTATGCTGACGGTCGCCGCGGTGTACGCGCTCTATTTCGCGATAACCTACCGCATCGCCTGCGATAATGTGATAAACAGGGCTTGACAGCTCTGTCCTCCGGTGATATAATAACGACATAAATGTTATAATAATTCGGAGGAAGATCATGTTCACACTGAAAAAGACTCCCGGACGCGATTTCGTCGTGCTGAATCTCACCGATACGCACCTCACCGACGAGGAGTGGGCGAACGGGCATAAAAACCGTCTGATCCTCGAGCGCACGGTCGATGAGCTTGTCCGAAAGGGCTCGCCCGAGCTGATCACCGTCTCGGGAGACATATCCTTTGCCGACCATCCCAACGCCGAGAGAGCCTATGAGAAATTCGCTTCGCTGCTCGAATCCTACCGGATCCCCTGGGCGTTCGTATGGGGAAATCACGACAATCAGGCGGGAGCCGAGGTCGCCGGACGCCACGCGGATATCATGCTTTCGCATGAGCACTGCCTGTTTGAGAAGGGCGATCCGGCGCTCGGCATGGGCAACTATGTGATAGGCGTCGAGGAGGAGGGACGGCTCGTCTACGCGCTTTATATGATGGACAGCCACGACCGCTTTGACTTCACCGACAGCGACGGCAGCGTCAGAAAGGGCTGGGGACATCTGCTCCCGCCGCAGCTCGACTGGCTGCGCGGCGAGTCCGAGCGGCTCGGAGGGGTCAGGTCGGCGCTGATCATGCACATACCGTTCTATACCTATCGCGACGCCTTTGAAGCGGCTTGGAATCACGATTTCGACCCGATGAAGGTCTCTCCCGCCGAGAGCCTTGATCCGAAATACTGGAACGAGGGCTACAGGGACTCCCGCGGAGTCAAATACGAGGGCGTAGGCTCATATCCCGTCGATCTCGGCGAGTTCGACGCGGTGAACGGCATCGGCTCGGTGGAGATAACTCTCGTCGGACACGAGCATATCAACGACTATGAGATAAGCTACAGGGGAATGAGACTCGCCTACTCGCTCAAGACCGGAGCGGGCTGCTACTGGAATCAGGCGCTGAACGGCGGAACGCTGCTCCGTATCACCGACGACGGCGGAAAGCTCGAGAACATTTTCGTGAATGTGGACGATATAGTCGGATAGGCTTGCAGACAGATAAAAAATCCGCCGGAACGCGAGGGGCTGTCGCTTTTTGCGACAGCCCCGTCTTTTTTACTAAGAATAATCAGGTTCAGCACTACCGCACATACGCGAGTATGCGCGGAACAAAGCGGCGGCTCGCCGCTGGGAGCGGAGACACGCCGCAAGGAGCGGAGACACGCCGCAGGGACAATATTTTTCACGCGCGGCTTGCTTTATTAACAATTTGAGGTGTATAATAATAGTAGCGGGCAGCAAAGTCCGCTTTGGCGTCTGACGCCGAACCGCGCCGGAGCATCAAACGACAGGCGGGCGCCTGAAATCGAGTTTTTCGGGCCTTAAGCCGCTGCGAAAGGAATGGCTGTAATTATGGAATCCAACATCAATCCTCACGGCATAGCCGCCGACCTTTTTGAAATCATAACCGCGCAGAGAGAATTCTTCGCCACCGGAAAAACAAGGGATATCTCCTTTCGGAGACAGCTTCTGATAAATCTCCGGAGAATGATCCGCGACAACGAGGGACTGATACTCGAAGCGCTCAGAGCCGACCTCGGCAAGTCCTACACCGAGGCTTATATGACCGAGATCGGAATGGTCGATCAGGAGATAAATCATACCCTCCGCTATCTCAAGGTCTGGAACTCGCCCGACGCCGCGGCGACGCCCTATTTCCTCTGGCCGGCGTCGAGCAGAAAGTATCACCATCCGCGCGGGCTCGTCATGATCTTCTCGCCGTGGAACTATCCGTTCCTTCTGGCGATCCAGCCGCTGATCTCGTCGATAGCCGCCGGAAACTGCACGATACTCAAGCTCTCCGAGCAGTCGCCGCACACGAGCCGTCTGCTCTGCGAGCTGATCGATAAATACTTCGACCGCGAGTATATCGCCGCCTATACCGACAGCTTTGAGGCGGTCAAGGCGATACGCTGGGAGCCCTTCGGGCTCGTGTTCTACACCGGAGGCCCGACGGTAGCGCGGATAATCTCAAAGGCAGCGGCGGCGCAGCTCACGCCGGTCGTTCTCGAGCTCGGCGGCAAGAGCCCCTGCATAGTCGACAAGACCGCGAACCTAAAGCTCGCAGCAAAGCGCATTATCGCCGGAAAGCTGCTGAACGCCGGTCAGACCTGCGTCGCGCCCGACTATCTCTATGTCGAGTCGAGCGTCAAGGAGGAGTTCGTCGGCTATCTCAAGGAGTATCACGACCGCTTCTGTCAGGCGTCTCCCACCGAGAACAAATTCTATCCCAAGATAATCAACCGTATGCACTTCGAACGGCTGAAGAACTACCTCGGCGACGGACAGATAATCTTCGGCGGCGAGGTCAACGAGGATACCGGGCGTATCTCGCTGACGCTGATGGAGCATATTAAAAAAGACAGCAAGCTGATGACCGAGGAAATCTTCGGCCCGATACTGCCGCTCTTTGAGTTCAGCGATATCAACATCGTCATAAACACGCTGAGAAAGCGTCCGAAGCCGCTGGCGCTCTATCTTTTCTCAAACAGCAAGGAGACCCGCAAAAACGTACTCGAGAATCTCGATTTCGGCTGCGGGTGCATAAACGACACGGTGATGCAGCTGGCGAATCCGCACCTGCCCTTCGGCGGAGTCGGCGAGAGCGGCACGGGACGCTATCACGGCAAGGCGGGCTTCGACACCTTCAGCGCCGAGTCATCGGTGCTGACCTCGTCGTCGCACTTTGATCTGAACCCATTCCGATATCCGCCATTCGACGATAATTACGGGCTTCTGCGGCTGATGCTGAGATATCTTATATAATCGGCAAAATTGCTATTGCTTTTTTCGACGGGATATGATATAATATACTTTATTAAAGCGCTGAAGCGCAAATTCCAACTTTCTTGCAAAGGTACGGTAACAGAAAATGATAGATATTGCTATATTCGGCTTCGGAGTTGTCGGCGGCGGTACTGCCGAGGTGCTGACCCGGAACGCAAAGCTGATAGCCGACCGCGTCGGCGACAGCATAAATATAAAATATATCCTCGACCTGCGCGACTTCCCGGACAGCCCTTTCGGCGACCGGGTCGTTCACGACATCAACGTCATACTCAGCGACCCCGACGTCAAGCTCTGCGCCGAGCTGATGGGCGGCTCGCATCCCGCTTTTGAGTTCTCAAAGGCGGCTCTTGAAGCGGGCAAGAGCGTCGTGACCTCGAACAAGGAGGTCGTCGCCAACTTCGGCCCCGAGCTGCTGAGGCTCGCGGCTGAAAACAATGTCCGCTACCTCTTTGAAGCCAGCGTCGGCGGAGGTATCCCGGTCATTCATCCGATCGGCTCCTGCCTGACCGCAAACGACATCACCGAGGTCGACGGAATACTCAACGGCACGACGAACTATATTCTCACCCAGATGATAAACGAAGGCAAGGACTTTGAGAGCGCTCTCGCCGAGGCTCAGCAGAAGGGCTACGCCGAGCGCAATCCCTCGGCCGACGTCGACGGCATCGACACCTGCCGGAAGATATCCATACTCACCGCGATAGCCTTTGGAAGCCTCGTCCCGCCCGAGCTCATCAAGACCGAGGGCATACGCAATGTCACTCTCAAGGACGTGGAGCTCGCGGAGAAGCTCGGAGCGTCGATAAAGCTCATCGGACGCGCCGTCAAGACCGACGGCAAGCTCTGCGCGATGGTAGGGCCGATGCTCGTCAGCCGCACGAACCCGCTGTCGAACATCTCCGACGTCTATAACGGCATACTCGTAAACGGAAACGCCATCGGAGACGTGATGTTCTACGGACGCGGAGCGGGCAAGCTCCCGACCGCAAGCGCAGTGGTATCGGATATCATCGACATCGCGTCGGGGCTCGGACAGCCGCGCCGCCGGGAACAGCTCTGGACAAGGCTTTCGGAGAGCGAGGTGCTCGACGCGGACAAGCTGAAATCGCGCTTCTATCTTCGCTTTGATAAGAAGCCGAACCACTGTCTCTGTATGCTCAACGCCGAGGTCGTCGAGGACAGCGCCGACTGCTACGCTGTCGTCACCGGAGAGGTCAATCCTCTCGAGATCGGCATAACCCTCGCGGAAAAGTACACTGCGATGAGAATACTGTAAAGGTAAAACCGGCGGGAGAGATCTCCCGCCGGTTTAGTTTATTTGAACGCCTTGTTTATAGCTTCCCAGATGCCGTTGATGTATACGGCTCCGAGAGCGCGGTCGTAGAGACCGTAGCCGGGTCTGCCGCTCTCGCCCCAGATCATGCGTCCATGGTCGGGACGGATGTATCCGTCGAAATCCACGTCCCATGCCGCGCGGAGGATATCGTACATATCGAGCGAGCCGTCCTCGCTGCGGTGTCCGGTCTCGTTGAAGTCGCGCGGGCCGGTGATCTTGATGTTGCGGGCGTGCAGGAAGTGTATACGACGCATAGCTCCGAAGTGGCGAATCATGTCGACCACATTGTTGTTCGGGTCAACGCCCAGCGAGCCGGTGCAGAGGGTCAGTCCGTTGCACTCGCTGTCGACGAGCTTTACAAAGCGCTCGAGATTCTTCGCTCCGGTGATTATGCGGGGAAGTCCGAAGATTCCCCACGGCGGATCGTCGGGATGGATAGCCATCTTTATATCGTTCTCCTCGCAGACGGGGATGATTCCGTGCAGGAAATAGCTCAGATTCTCCCAGAGCTTTTCCTCGTCGATCGACTTGTACTCGGCGAGCAGCGCGCGCAGTCCGTCCTGCGTGTAGCTCTCGTCCCAGCCGGGCAGAGAGAGCTTCTTGGTGTTCGGGTCCATCGCCAGCACCTCGGCGTCGCGGTAGATCAGCGAGGTCGAGCCGTCGGGATTCTTATGCGCGAGATCCGAGCGCAGCCAGTCGAACACCGGCATGAAATTGTAGCAGATCACCTTGACTCCGGCGTCGGCCAGCTTCTTGATGTTGCGCCGATAGACCTCGATGTACTCGTCGCGGGAGGGCTTGCCGAGCTTGATATCCTCGTGAACCGGGACGCTCTCGACGACCTCAAAGGCGAGATTATGCGAATTTGCGGCGGTTTTGACCTTGGCGATGCTCTCCGCGCTCCACTCCTTTCCGGGCGGAACGTCGTAGACAGCCGATACGACGCCGGTCATTCCGGGAATCTGCGAGATGTACTCAAGGCTCACGGGATCGTTCTCGCCGTACCAGCGGAAGGTCATTTTCATTTCCTTCATTGATTTTACCTCCTTATTTCGGTGTATGTATCTATGATACAATAAAATATGCGTTTTGTCAAGCAAAAATCCGCGCACAATGCGCGGATTTTTTAAGTTTTGAATCAATTTTTCCCGTAGCTTATTTCTCAAGCAGCTCGAGAGTCCTCTGGATATTTGTCTCAATAAAAGTCCTGTTGGAAGCGACTATTGAGGCTGCACTCGAATTTTCTGCCGATGAGGTCGATTCCATCGAGCTGTAAAGGCTGTCGCACCATGCGTAAATGCGTTTGCCGTCCACAGCATCACGGCTCGCAAGCAAAAGGCGAACGCCGTTTGAAAAGTAAAAGCTGCAAGCAGCTGCGTCGGTATACTTTACATCAGTGAGCTTTGCTCCTATCAACGGTGAAAACGCCTTGCTGACGTCAACAAGCAATTCTCTGTTGTCTGAAACATATATTGGATTTACAACAAGCTCGATATATGTATTGATAACAAGAGGTTTATCGTCAAAAAATATAACGAGAGAATTGCCGAGCTGCCGGATATATTCATTCGCAAACGAAAGATTATCGCTGTCATCTTTGTCTGCGAAAATCGCTGTAACCTCCGCGCCTATACAATCAAGGTAGCATAGGATTGAGCAATAATCTTTTTTTGCGGCATATGCTTCTGCCATTGAGTAGTATGCTTCCAGGATATTTGCCCAAGTATAGTCCTTATCTACTTCCCATGCTCCGGCATCCTTCCAGCTGATGCTGTAAAACAAACCGCGAGGTTCTTCATCCGGCTCATCATCCTGAGAGCTATATATAACAGGCGCACCGGCATTCATAAGCATTTTAGCTGCTTCTAAGATGCTGCGGTCATACGATGACCAGCAAAGCGCGCTTAATGCAAGCCCGCCGTTTTTTCCATTATGTGCGTGAACATCGTACCCATTTGAAAGAAAATGCTGTACGGCTATCGGCAGGATTTCACCGCGCCCGTAAAAATCCCCGTCTGTTATATACTTTGAAAGAATCGTTTCTTCGGAATCATCGTCAAGGATATTTATATCTTCAAGATTCCTTAGCGTATTATCAAAGGCAGTCCAATCAATATGAACTTTATCGGTAATATCAGCCAATTCGGTTACAGCGTCGTCAATCATACGGCTCATCCTAAGCAAAATATTCTATCTATTGAATTTTTGGTTTTAATTAGCCTCTATACTCGGACGTGAAAATCATCGAACAGGTTAACTCACGCGCGCGCCGAGCGGGCGCAGCAGCATCCGCTCGGTTCTGAGCTCCGCGTACATTATTTTCCCAAACGTCGGGTCGGCAGCCAGCAGCCGTACTTAGAGTCCTCTTTCCAGGTCTTTCCGGCGGAGGCATAGTCAATGACGGTAAACTCGCCGCCGTGAACCTGCGGGATCTTATACTCGACTATCGTGTCGAACGAAGCGGTCTTTGAGGGCTTGACGTCCACATAGCCGTCGCGGTCGTACTTGATGTCGACCGGCTCGTCCACGTTCTCGCCGAGTCTTGCGTCGCGTGCGAGGACGAGCGGTCCGCGGCGCATTGCGATGTGGAACTTAGCGTCGGGAGCTTCCTCGAATACCGTCGGATAGGATATATCGAGTCCCCAGCTTCTCGCGGTCACGAGTATATCGTGCGGGTCGCGCGGAGCGTGGATGACCTTTGTGCGCATATCGAGTTCGAGCAGCACCTTATCGCCGGGATTCCAGACGCGGCTTATTTCGGTATAGCCCGCGTTGACCTCGATCGGCTCGCCGTTGACCGAGAGCTCGGTCGCCGCGCTCCAGCCGGGGATCCTCAGCGAAAGCGTGAACTCCTCGGGAGCTTCGGGCAGGACTGTGATCTCAACTCTGCCGTCAGCCGGATATTCGGTCGCGATAGAGAGGCTCAGCGCCTTTCCGGACGGAGTCTTGGTCGCGACGGTTCCGGGAATGTAGAGGTTCAGAGCCGCGCCGTCTCTCGAGAGCATGACCGCGACCTTGGAGATAAGTCCGGTTCCCGCCGAGCCTATGCAGGCGCAGCAGCCGTAGTAGTGATTGTCGGGCATGAGCTGAAGTCCGCCGATTCCGCGTCCGCGGGTGTTCGGCAGCAGCGACGAGTAGCTGTCAAAGGGCAGCGGCTCGAGCTTGGCGTCGGGGCAGCGGCTTGTGATAAGCTCGGAGACGGAGACCTTTGTTCCGACCACCTTCTCGGTGTTGACCGAGCCGAAGTAGGCGTTGTAGAGCGCCTGCTCGAACTGATCGGCGAATACCGGGTCTCCGGTCAGCGAGAGGAGCTGCCAGCAGAACTTCATCCAGGTGACTGTGACGCAGGTCTCCTGCATGATACCCGAGTAAGCGGTATCGGTCTGACGCGCTGCCGAGTGGTCGAACAGCTCGTGCGTGCAGCCCGCGCTGCCGATTATCGTGATATCGCTGTTTATGACGCGGCGGGCGAAGCGGACGACCGCCTCCCTGTGCTTCTCGATTCCGGTCGCACGGTAGTATTCGAGCAGGCCCTCAAAGTTCGACATCATCTCGTAAGCCTTTGTGACCGGGTACTGATAGGGATCGGTCTTGTCCTGATATGCCAGCTCGAAGATATTGCAGACCGAGGTTCCGCCCTCGCCGACTATGTAGGACGCGAAATTGAGATACTTCTCGTCTCCGGTGATATCGTAGAGTCTTACGATCGGCTCGAGTATCGACGAGGAGTTGAGACCTCTCCAGCAGGTCGAAGCGGAGGTTATCGGGAGCTTGCCCTCGCTTCTCGGCCCGAGCTTGGAGATGAGATAGTCGGCCTGACGCTTCATCGAAGCGGTCATGCGCGCCTTGAGGTCCTCGTCGGTGCAGACCTCCATGAAGTACTGCATACCGAGCATAACATACTTGCGGCACCAGAGATCCCAGCCGCGGAACTCGCACTCGACCGAGTAGGTGGAGATGCGTCCGAGCTCGTCCTCGGCAGTGAGCATATCCTCGACGGTGTCGGTGAGAGCTTTGTAGAGCTCAGGATTCTTTGTGTAGGCGTAGGTGAACGCCGCGCCGCGCATCATCTTGCCCCAGTACTCGCCGCGCCAGCCATAGTTGCAGACGTCGGTATGCTGCTTGAACTGAGTTACGAAGCGCGTCCAGTTCTCGGCGTCGAGGAGCTGGAAGTCCTCGATAAAGCGGATGGTCTTGTCAACGACTCCGGTGAAGCGGCAGTCGGCGGCCATGTCGGTAAAGAGCGTATCGGTGTCGAGACGCTTATAATTAACGGTACCCTGCTCGTACAGGGAATCAACAGCTTTGCTCATGATCTTATTCCTTTCTCATCAGGCCTGAGCCTGGTATCAGGATATATTATAGCATTATTTTCCGCCGCTTGTCAAGGCATATTGCAAAAACCGCTGAAACTATTTTTAATTCTATACTTGACAAATATCGAAATATATGATATTATATATGTAGAATACAAATCGGGAGGCAAATGTCATGAGAGAAGAAAACGATATCCGCGACGCTATAGCCGGATTCTGGAAGACCGTTCTGCTGGCGGTACTGGCGTTTGCGGCGATGGTAGTGTATATATTCGTGTCCTCGGCGCTCGAGTGGAAGCACGAGCAGGAGCTGCTCGAGATCGCCGCCAGACAGAAGGAAGCGGCAAGGCTCGCCAGGGTCGGCGTGTATGCGTGGGTCAACGACTGGGAGATCGCCGACGTCGGAGTGCGCGGCACAAATCAGACCCGCTCGCTCAAAAAGCTCGAGCCGGGCGTTGAGTACGAGGTCGGACGGCTGAGATATTTTGACGTGAATCTCACACGCGGCTTTGATCAGGTTATGGAGGCGAATCCCGACGACCCGGTCTACGTCTATCCGCTGATAACCGCGCAGTATTCGAATTTCATACGCGTGAAATACTCGGTTGACGGCGGAGCGGGCTGGCTCATGAGCGGCGAGACAAGACGCGGGATCAAGATCGACGACTGGACGTATACGCTTCCCGAGGAATATGAAACGAACGACACCCGCGAGGGCTGGGGAGAGAAATCGCTGACCTTCAGCGTCTCCGTGAACGGGCGCGAGGGAATCGAGGTCGGCGCGGGCTCGGAGCTGGTCAGCGAGGCTATGCGTCCCTACAATATGATCGAAACGGTCAGGCTCGGCGACGTATACAATAACGTCCCCGAGCAGTACGCCGACCGGACGCGGAATATCTACACCTCGCACGTC
Source organism: uncultured Ruminococcus sp. (assembly GCA_902766575.1). Classification (GTDB taxonomy): domain Bacteria; phylum Bacillota; class Clostridia; order Oscillospirales; family CAG-272; genus Flemingiibacterium. Next base: position 25,067 of record CACXED010000125.1, read on the forward strand.
ATAATCGAGTGCTGGAAAAGCGACCCGAGAGTCAGACGCGCCGACGGAGATCCGAACAAGGTCTTTACTCCTACGCCCGAGCTGACCGTAAAGCTGCGCATACGAAGCTACGGCGAGTGGGATCTCACCGCCGAGGAGTTCGAGTCGATGCGGTATAAGGTGATCAGCTTTGCCGACCGGAATCTGCGCGAATTTTCGCCCTATGTGACGGTCGAGCTTGTGACCTGAGCACTCCTGAAAGTCAAAAGCACCCGATACGGATATTCCGCATCGGGTGCTTTTTGCGAAGGGACAGATAATTTATATGCGGCGATATAGAATCCGCTCCCCCTTTGGCAGTCCCTCCTGTAATATTATAGTATCTTATCAAGCTGCTGTCAATAAGAAATAACAAAATTCGATATAATTGCCAAAATTATACCCGATAATTGTATAATAGTTCCATATGATTTATAAATAGGGGAGTTTTATGGATAATATGGGACAGAATAATTTATCTCAGAGAGTGCCTTGAAATGAAGCAGGTCGAGCTTGCCCGGAAATTCAGGCGGCTGTCCTGCGACAGCAAGGCGCGTCTCGAAGCGCGTCTCGAAGCCCGGGAGAGGGAAATGTAAAATTATCGTTTTCCCTCTTGACAAATTCGGCTGAAAGGGTGTATAATAATATGTAAAGGCAGAACGGAATCTGCCTGCCGATAAAGGTCTCAGAGAGGATCCGCGTTTGCTGTGAGCGGAACCGACCGGACGGCAGGCGCTTTAACCGCCGTTCACTGGATCCGCCAAGGGTTCGTGCCGCGCGCAGGAAATGGCGCGCCGTGCTCCGACGTTATACGGATTGGAAGTATATGCTTCCGAAAGAGTTAAAAATTCGGGTGGAACCGTGGGAATTTTCTCACCCCGAGGGTATATTTAATTATGCCCTCGGGGTTTTTGTTTTCCGGGGGCTCGAAAGGATGGTTTTATCAAATGTTCACGATCAGATTTGAGGGGACCGACAAGGCTTATGAAGCGTCCGAGCCGATCTCGGTCTACGAAGCGGCAAAGAGCCTTGAGCTCGCCGACCGCTCTGTCCTTGCCGCAAAGCTCGGCGAAAAGACTGTCGCGCTCTCGGCTGTGCTCGACGGCGACTGCGACGTTAAGCTCCTGACCTTTGCCGATCCGGAGGGCAAGCACGTTTTCTGGCACACCGCGTCGCACATTCTCGCGCAGGCGGTCAAGCGTCTCTATCCCGAAGCCAAGCTGACCATCGGCCCGGCTATCGACAGCGGCTTCTACTATGACATCGACAGCGAGGTCGCGTTCACGCCCGAGATCCTCAAGACCCTCGAGGGCGAAATGCAGAAGATAGTAAAGGAAAATCTCCTGATCGAGCGCTTCACGCTGAACCGCGGCGAGGCTGTGAAGTTCATGACCGAGAGAGCCGAGCCCTACAAGGTACAGCTCATCGAGGAGCTTCCCGAGGGCGAGGAGATCTCCTTCTACAAGCAGGGCGAGTTCACCGATCTCTGCGCGGGCCCGCATCTCCACTCGACCGGCGCGGTCAAGGCGGTCAAGCTCCTCCAGTGTACCGGCGCTTACTGGAAGGGCGACCAGAAGAACAAGCAGCTCCAGCGCATCTACGGAATCGCGTTCCCGGCAAAGGATATGCTCAAGGAGCACCTCACTCAGCTCGAGGAGGCAAAAAAGCGCGACCACAACAAGCTCGGACGCGACCTCGAGTTCTTCACGACGGTCGACGTGGTCGGTCAGGGACTTCCGGTGCTGCTCCCCAAGGGCGCGAGAGTCGTTCAGCTTCTCCAGCGCTGGGTTGAGGACTACGAGCAGGCTCACGGCTATCTGCTCACCAAGACGCCGCTGATGGCTAAGCGAGAGCTCTACAAGATCTCGGGTCACTGGGATCACTATCTCGACGGAATGTTCGTCATAGGCGATCCCAACGACGAGACCAAGGAATGTTTTGCAATGCGTCCTATGACCTGTCCGTTCCAGTATCAGGTATTCCTGAACCGTCAGCGCTCCTACCGCGACCTGCCGATGAGACTCGG
>CACXED010000126.1 GCA_902766575.1 uncultured Ruminococcus sp.
CCAGCCGGTGCAGTAGGACGAGAGCATATAGTATCTGCCGTCCTTTTTGAACAGCGCGGGAGCTTCCCGGTACTCGCCCTGCCAGAGGACATTGACGAGCTTATCGGTGTTGAGAAAGTCCTTCGCCAGCCGCCAGATATGCAGATCGGCGTTCCCTCGCGATGCGGCGATGAAATAAGCCCTGCCGTCGTCGTCGAGAAAGAGCGTGCAGTCCCGCGCCATGTCTCCGAAGGGATTGAAGCTGCCGTGATAGACGAAATCCCGGTCGGGATAGTCGGAGGTCGCGACTGCGCAGCGTGCGTCGTCGTAGTTCAGCCCGTTCTCGTAGTGCGCCCAGAGGACGAACTTCTTCGTATACTCGCAGTAGAGCACTTTTGGGCGCTCGAGATTGACCTTGTGAAGCCCGCCGTTCTCGGTTTTCTGTGTGAGCGAGAGGTCGGTGCGGACTCTTATCGGCGCGGTCGGCGTCGAGGTCGTGATAATATCGCCTCGGAACTCGAAGCTCTTGAAATCGCGGGTGCGGTAGCAGGCGACGTAATTGTCCCCGCGACGATCCTCGCCGTACCAGTAGTACCATCCGTCGTGGAGGAGCATATGCCCTCCGTGCGCGTGGATCACGTTTCCGTCTGTGTCGAGCCAAGGCTGACCGTTCTTGAATTCTGCCATGATATAATTCCTTTCTCAGATCCTGTCCGATTGCGGAGTTCTTATGGTTTATTATAACACAGCTTTGTGAAAAAAGCAATAACTATTACTGAAATATATCCCGGCGTTCCTTTTCCTTGTCCATCAGATAGACCGCCAGCGAGCCGTTATTGTCGATCTCGCCGAGCATTACGTCCCGCTCCGAGCAGCCGAGCCGCGCAAGCTCGCTGTCGAGCCAGACCCGATTGCGTCCCGCCGCTTTCAGATTGCCCTCGAGAGCCTCGCCGTCGAGTATGACCGCGGGCTGGAGCTTTTCGTCGGGCGGCCTTAGCCCGGTGTCCGAGGGCTTGACCGGGCGCGCGTCGGATTTGAGCAGAAAGCTCATCCTGCCGTTCGGCTCGAGCAGCGCGCACTCGAGCTCGGCGAGGTCAAAGCAGCCGTTTATCCGGCACTGAGTCATGAACTCGCTGACGTCGACCTGCGCGCGCTTCATATCCGAGCGTCTGAAGCGTCCGTTGATGAACAGCACGACCGTCCGACCGGTGAAAAATCGTCTGAGCTTCATCGACTTCGCCGATATAAAGGTTATAAATATCACCGCCGCGGCGTAGACTATCATCGCGGTCAGCGGCAGCCAGAAGTCGTTTTCAAGCGACGTAGCCATCTCGGCGGCTATAGAGCCTATCGTTATGCCGTTGATGTAGTCGAACATCGAAAGCTGCGACATCTGACGGTTTCCCATCAGCTTTGTCAGAATGAACAGCGCTGACACCGACAGCAGCGATGTGAAAATCACCTTTAATATCTCCATAAAAAATTATCCTCCCGAAACCTTGATCACACATAATATGTCCGGTTTCGGGAGAATAATTCTATTCGGAAAGGATTTCGTCAGTCGGATAAGCCGATGCTATGGCTTATTTGCGGCGGCGGTGGATAGTCGTTCCGACATAAGCCGCTGCGGACGCGAGTATCGCGAGAGCCGAAATCGAAACGGCGTCGGCTGTCTTGGGGCTGTTCTTTTCAGCAGCCGCCTTTTCAGCGGCGATGAGAGAAGCTACCGTGACGTCGCTCAGCTTGCACTGACCGTAGACCGACGGGTCTCTGGACGCCTTGTCATCAGTATCGGACCAGCCGAGGCAGACATTTCGCACGCCCTTGCCCTCGGCGTCGTCGTTGTACTGGAAGTCGATGCCGAGATACTGTCCCGCGCCGCCGACCTTGCTGACGTCGACCGCGATCTCATAAATGAAGCCGTCGGCAGTCTTTGCGTAGCCGTAGTTATCAGTGCCGATATCGCTGGCGCTGTTGTCAGCCATAAGGCGCTTCTGAGTCTTTGCCGCGCTGCTGCTCGTCGAATTCTCGAGCTGAACGAAATACTCTATCGAGTCCTTCTCCCACGGATTGGCTCCGGCAAGGCTTATGACCTTGTCCTTGACCTCGTAGAGGAGATAGAGCGTACCCTTGCCGTCCCAGAGCACCTTGCAGTTAAGAGTCGCATAATCCTTGCCCGCGACCTTGGTGTTGTCTCCGTACCACTGTGAAGCGTTCTTCTTGATGGTGTCGACCTTGATGACCGGAGCGTACTTCCAGGCCTCGTCGAGCTTGCCGTCGAGCTTGATCTCGGCGATGTAAGCCTCGCAGGTCTTGCGTCCGTCGACAGCCGGAGCCGCCGCAGCGCCGATTGCCAGCATGGAAGCCGCGGATAAAGCGGAAATCGCAGTGATGAGCTTTCTGTTCATAAGAAGCACCTCTTTCGGGTATAATTTATTCGTTCATCGAACTGTCTTTATTATACCATCCGCCGCGAGTGTTGTCAATGCACTTTTTCGCCGACTTTTGAGATATATTTTTGTATATTCTGCCTAAGCTATAAGCTCAGAGACAAAAAAACAGAGCCCTCACAGCTTAAAGCTGCAAAGGAGCTCTGCTTTTTAGCCGGGGGACACTCAGTCCTCGACGTTGATGACCTGCTTTCCGTTGTAGGAACCGCAAGCTCTGCAAACTCTGTGAGCGAGATTGTACTCACCGCACTTCGGGC
>CACXED010000127.1 GCA_902766575.1 uncultured Ruminococcus sp.
TTAAAGGATATCCGCCAACATGACCTTGGCTTGCCGGTCTTTTAAGCCCTCCGGCGGGGCTTTGGGTGGTCAGAATCAGAGCTTGATCTCGATCTCGACGCCGGCGGGAAGCTCGAGGCTCATAAGAGCTTCGATGGTCTTCTGAGACGGCTTGATGACGTCGATCAGACGCTTGTGAGTCCTGAGCTCGAACTGCTCGCGGCTGTCCTTGTACTTGTGGACTGCGCGGAGAATCGTGATGATCTCCTTCTCGGTCGGGAGCGGAATCGGACCGGACACCGCTGCGTCGTTGCGCTTTGCGGTCTCGACGATCTTCTGAGCCGCCTGATCGATCAGGGTGTGATCGTAGCTCTTGAGACGGATTCTGATTTTTTCCTTGACTGCCATGATTTTTGCCTCCTTCTTCAGTTTGGAGGGCGGTTATTTTCAAACACTGCGTCGGGCGTTTCCTGCATCTCCATATTAAAAACCGTAATTCGGGAAGCGAAATACGGATCTTTCCGGGGGATCCGGAAACTGCCTTTTTGCCGCGCCTGATTTGACAACGCCCGGTTAAATATCGGACATACTCCGGTGAAAATTCCCGGCGAAGCACCCGGCAGAGGCACTCGCTGCAACCTTTCACCATAGAACGCACGTCAACTACTACATTATACACCAGAATCTCAGAAAAAGCAAGGGCTTTTGAAAAAAAATCGTTTTTGCGGCAAAAAATATTTTACGAATTTTCAGCCGTATTTTTGTGCATCCTGTACATACAGGAATATCTTCCGACAAATTCTCAGAATTTGATAAGAAAATTCATACTCTGTTCACAGCGGAGGAATATAATAATCAGTAACAATTATTTAAGTGGAGATCATCATGAACAAAAATAACAGTCTCAAGGGCTTTGTGCTGCTCACGCTTGCGGGAGCGCTGATCTCGGCGGGCGCGAGAATCTGTGCGGTGCTGCTCTGTCTTGATACGGACTACGGGGTTTACAAGCGCGGAAGCGTTCTGCCGACAGTCACGCATATACTGACCTTCGCGATCTGCGCGGCTTTAGCGGTATACGGCTTCATCAAGGCGAAGAATTATCCCCGTCCGGCGGCTCCGAACGTTGGAAGCCCGACCGTATTCACGTCCTGCGTCCTGTCTTTCCTGCTCGCGGCGCAGACGCTTCTTTCATTATATAATATACTGATTGCCGGAGCCTCTCCCGACAGATTCACGGTGCTGAAGATAGTTTTCTCGATCCCGTCGGTCATTTTCTTCCTCTCGCTGATAAAGACTAACGTGAAGCAGACGCCGGCGCTTGTGTTCATGTCCTTCTTCCCGACCGCCTGGTTCGCTGTGGAGCTGATCGAGGTCTATTTTGACAGGAGCCTGCTTATAACCAGCCCAGCCAAGACCTTCCACGAGCTCGCGCTGCTCTCGGCGATGCTCTATCTGCTCTGCGAGTCGAGATTTGTCCTCTCGCGCTCGGACGGCAGACTTTTCTTCGTAACGAGCGGGATTGCGCCGGTCGTTATCCTGACCTCGGCTCTACCGTCAATGATACTGCCGGACAGGCTGCTCATCGGAAGCAGCGACAGCTTTCTTATCTGTGCGATCGAGTGCGCGGCGGCTCTCTTTATCCTGACCCGCGCGTGGTCGTTCGCAAAGGAGCCGACGCTCCTGCCCGAGCCTGCAGAGACTCCGGCTCCCGAGACGACGGCGGAGAACTGACAGCACCCATAAATTTTCAGATCGGCGCGCAGCCCGCGCCGATTTTTTTATATTCTTTTCAAAAAGCTATTGACTTCCCGGGCTTTTTACATTATAATGGACAGGGAATAAAATTCTGAAAGGAAACAAGCTCATGAAATTCTCAACAAAATTTGTCGCGGCGACCCGCGAGTTCTCTACCTTCGAGAAGCCGATCCCCGCGCCCTGCTTCAGACGCGAGTTCGAGCTCGGCAAGGTCAAAAGCGCTTCTCTGACCCTCTGCGGTCTCGGAATCTACGACCTTTTCGTAAACGGTCAGCGCATCACGCGCGGATATCTCTCGCCCTATCTCTACAATCCCGACGATATCCTCTACTACGACAGCTACGACCTCGCGCCCTATCTCAATGAAGGTAAAAACGTCGTCGGAGTCTGGCTCGGAAACGGCATGAACGACTCCTTCGGCGGACAGGTCTGGGAATTTGAAACGGCCCGCTGGCGCAGCGCTCCGAAGCTCGCTCTCACCTTTGAGGCGCAGACCGAGAGCGGCGAGACCGTCGAGTTCGACTCTACCTCGGGCTTCAAGTGTACCGAATCGCCGATCTACTGCGACGATATCCGCGTCGGAGAGTTCTACGACGCAAGACTCGAGCTCGGCGACTGGACTATGCCAGGCTACGACGACAGCGGCTGGCGCGATACTATCCCCGCCGAAACTCCGCGCGGAGAGTGCCGTCTCTGCGACGTCGATCCGATCCTCCCGACACACGAGCTGAAGCCTGTCTCGATAAAGCCCGGAAAGATCTCGCTGCACTTTGAGTGGAGACAGGCTCTTATAGCTCCGCTCGGCGACGAGATGCTGTTCCACTATCCCGAGGGCGAGGACAACGTCGAGGGCTTCATCTACGACTTCGGCGTAAATGCCGCCGGACTCTGTCGTCTGCATATAAAGAACGCAAAGCCGGGTCAGAAGATTGTCCTCCAGTTCGGCGAGCAGCTCGCTGAGGACGGCGGACTTGATCTGCGCGGAATGGCCTTCCTGCCGTACCGCTACGATCACCGCGATATCTACATCTGCAAGGGCGGCGACGAGACCTATATGCCGCGCTTCACCTACCACGGCTTCCGCTACTGCCTCGTGACCGGAATCGACGAGTCTCAGGCGACCGAGGAGCTGCTGACCTACGTTGTTATGAACACCTCGCTCGCACAGCGTTCGCATTTCTCCTGCTCGGACGAGATGGCGAACAAGCTCTGGGATGCGGCTATTGTCTCCGACCTCGCTAACTTCTACCACTTCCCCACCGACTGCCCGCACCGCGAAAAGAACGGCTGGACCGGTGACGCCGCACTCTCGGCAGAACAGATGACGATGGTTCTGACTCCCGAGCGCAATTACCGCGAATGGATGCACAATATCGCAAAGTCAATGAACGACGCCGGAGCGATCCCGGGCATAATTCCGACCTCGGGCTGGGGCTTTGCGTGGGGCAACGGTCCCGCATGGGATATCGTCCTTGTCAATCTGCCCTACTACGTATGGCTCTACCGCGGCGATCTGACCATCGCACGCGAGAACGCCGCGCCTATCCTCCGCTACATAAACTACATCACCACCCGCAAGGATGAAAAGGGACTCATCCACATCGGACTCGGCGACTGGTGTCCGACAGCGCGCAGCGGTCACGTCGTCGCACCGCTCGAATTCACCGATACGGTAGTCTGCATCGACATCTGCCGTAAAGCGGCAAAGCTCTTTGAGGCGCTGGGAATGAAGCCGCAGCAGACCTTTGCCGAGACTGTATGCAGCGATTTCCTGACCGCCGCAAGAAAGTATCTCATAGACCACAGCGCAAAGACCGCCCTCGGACGCTGCCAGACCACTCAGGCGATGGCTATCTACTACGATATCTTCACCGACGCGGAAAAGCCCGAGGCGTTCAATAAGCTCGTCGAGCTCATCGAGAAGAACAACGGCTCGTTCGACTGCGGAATCCTCGGACTGCGCGTGCTGTTCCACGTCCTGTCCGACTACGGACGCACCGATCTCGCCTACAGGATGATCACCAAGACCGAGTTCCCGTCCTACGGCTACATGATCGCAAACGGAGCGACCTCGATCTGGGAGGACTTCATCCTCGCCGACAGAAAGCCCAACTCGCGCAATCACCACTTCTTCTGCGACTACATCGCGTGGTTTTTGCAGAACCTCGTCGGAATCAACGTCAACCCGTATGAGAACAACGCCGCCGAAATCCGTCTCGCGCCGAAGTTCATCGACGCGCTCGACCACGCCGAGGGCGATTACGACTCGATCGGCGGAAAAGTCAGCGTTCACTGGGAGCGCGAGGGCGAGGATATCATCTATAGCTTCGAAATTCCCGCCGGAGTCAAGGCCGAGCTTGTCCTGCCGGACGGCTGGAAGCTCGATAACGGACTCACCTATCTCCACATCTCGGGCAAGCAGTCGCTGCGAATGATAAGCGACTCAAAGCGCGACAACCGCACTATGCATGACTAAAATAGCCCGCGCACACTTCCGTGTGCGCGGGTCTGTTTTTCTAAAAGTTACGCACTTCCGCACCCACGTGAGTGGGTGCGGAACAGAGCCGCCAGTAGGCGGCGCGAGCGCGAGGTGAGACTTCAAATCACCACAAACTCCAAGCGCGTGTATGGGTGCAGCGTCACGCTGCCGTCACGCTGCTGATTTTTCTATTATCTTGATGTTGAGGGGGTCGATGCCGGCTTGCTCCCAGACGATCTCCTTGATCTGAGAAAGCTCGTTGGGGAGTAAACCGTCCGAGCGGACGATGACGCTCGCTCCGCCGTCGCTGATAACCGCGACGCACTCCTCAAAGCCCTTGGACTTGATCAGCGTCTCGATCGACGCCTCGGTCTCGATCTCGGCGGCTATGCGGCTGATGTCGGCGCTCGCCTGCTCGCGGGAGACCTCGTCGGCTGCGGAGGCCACGACGGTCTGGAGCACGGCGATAGCCTGATCCCTCGCCTGCTGACGCGACAGCTGCGCCGACGCGAAATAGCTGTCCTCGACATAGGGCTGCTCGCTGACCTGATCTCCGGCTCCCAGCGGAGTGCCGTCCGCGACCTTCGGCGACGAATTGCCGAAAAGCACAAAGTTCAGCACCACCGCTGCTCCGATGAGCAGGATCGAGCAGATGATCACGATATTCCGCGCGCCCAGCTTTTTCATGAACCTGCCCGCGCCGTCGAGACCGCGGCGGAATCTTCCCTTCTCGGCGCTTACCAGACCGAGCTCGGTGTCGTTTACTGCGTTTTCATCCATAAACTCTGTCTCCTTTTTTCCGACGCGCCGGAACTGAGCCCGGCGCGTCTGTTTGTTACGCTGAAAATATATGTCCGCTCTGGCGAAAATATTACTCCCGGCCGCCGATAACGCTCACCGAATCTGAGGTTATGCCGTAAAGCGAGCATAATAGTCTCGTCAGCTTGAGCTGCACAACCGGATCGTCGCCGCCCGAGCAGACCACAGCCGCTCCGCAGACCTTTCCCTCCGTGTCGAGCGTGACCAGCACCGATACGTTCGAAACGCCGCCGACCTGCTCGCAGAAGCTCTTTATGCGCGCCTCAAGCGCCGTCTCGCTCGACTTTCCTGACGTGGCTCCTCCGCCGCCGAACAGCATCAGCGCCGCTCCGAGCAGCAGCGCCGCGATTATGAACCACAGGCTCTTTTTCTCCCGTAGAAACCCGAGCAGCCTGCCCGGAGAAAATCGCTCGTCACCCATAGAACACGACCTCCGCTTCTATGCCGAAATTGTTCCGCACAAAGCTGACGATATCCGAGCCGATCAGCCCGAAGCGCCGCTTCACGGTCAGCGTGAGCTTCTCGCCGAGCTCGGCTGAGACCTCGTCCGGGTCGAGCGCGAACTTCTCAGCCACCGAATCCCGGATGTGGAGCGCTATCAGCGAATTTACCCGGCTGAACGCCTCGACGCTGCTATAGTCAAACTCGCCCGCCGCCGCGTCCGCAGCCTCCGGTATCGCCGCGACAAGGCTTTTCAGCGGCGTCAGCAGGGTCAGCAGTATCGCCAGCGCGGTGAGATATCTCAGATACTTTTTCATTCCGTCCTTTCCGCCCGAATCGGGGACAAAGCAGTCGAGCAGTCCGGTCACTGCCGCCGCTGAGATCAGCGACATTACAAATCCCTTGATTTCCGACATTAAGCCATCCTCCCCCTGATTTCATGCCGCCAGAGCGACCGCTCCGTTTGAAAAAACCGCCAGAGCGTAGACAAGCATCAGCGCCGAGATCACGCAGACCGCCGTCAGCATCCCCAGAAGCCCCGAGATCTCCGAGAGTATGCTCCGCTCGCGGTTTAGCCCGAGTATCCCGGCGGCGGTCTCGGCGCAGACTACTCCGAGCCGGGTGAGCAGCACTCTCAAAAGCGGCGGGAGCGTCATCAGCGCGATTATCACGACTCCCGCCCAGCCGACGGTGCTCCGGACGAGCGAAAGGCTCCCCGCGACAGTCCTTACCGCGTCGGCGGCTATGCCTCCCGCCACCGGAACGGCGCTCGACGCGGCGAACCTGACCGCGCGCATCGAAAGGCTGTCCGCCTTGGCGGCGATAGTGGTCTGAAAGCTCATCACCGCCGAGATAGCCGCCGCTCCGAGCCCCAATCCCCACGAAAAGCAGCCGCGGATCAGCTTTGACACTCCCGATAGCTCCAGACCGCCGTTCATCCCCGACGCCATCGCTATCCCGAAGCAGAGCTGCAGCACCGGCATAAGTCCCCGCGACGCCAGCTTTTCTATAAGGTCAAGCCCGATCAGCAGTCCTCCCGACGAGACCGCCGCCGAGCTCAGATTTCCTCCCGCAGCCGCAACCGCCGTCAGCACCGGCAGAAGCGAGTCCATCACTCCGGAAAGCGCCGAAAGATAGCTCTCCGTAAGCTCGAACAGCCCGACCACCGTGCCGTACATCGCCAGCATCAGGCAGAGCCCCGAAGCAAAGTCGAACACCGCCGTCAGCTGCTCGGATTTCAGCGCGCCCTTGAGCGCTCCGATCGCCGACGCCGCGACGATCAGTCCCATCAGCGTCGAAAAGCTCCTCAGCGCCGGTCCGAGCGCCGCGTTCAGCAGTCTCAGTCCCGCCTTTGCAAAAAATCCGAGCCCGGTCTCCGACGCCGCAGCCGGGTCGAAAAGATCCGCCGGAAGCAGCTCCTGCACCTCCTCGGGCAGCGACTCGCCGATCGAATCGAGGAACTCGTCCGCTCCGAAATCCGACGCCGAGTAGAGCTCGTCCGTCCCCTGTGCCGACGCCGGGAGCATAAACAGCCAGAATATCGCGGCTAAAACCAATATCCGTCTCATAGTCATGTCATAAAGCCCGCCGCAAGCCCGATCAGCTCTCGCAGCAGCGGCAGGCAGAGCAGGATTATCTCAGCTTTTCCGACAAGCTCTAACTTTGAAGCGATCGCGCTCTCGCCCGCATCCCGGCAGAGCTCGGCGGAAAACTGCACGGCGAGAGTTATCCCGAGCGCCTTTGTCAGCGTCCCGAGATAGCTCTCAAAGCTCGTCCCCTCGATAAGTCCGCGCATCAGCTTCAGCGTCGGATAGAATTCAGCCGCCGCGGCTCCGAAAAGCAAAACAGCGGCTGCGAGAGATACTATCCCCGCAAATTCGCTTTTCTGTCCCTTGAGAATGATTATGGCGATCAGCGCGCAGATCGCGGCTCCGCAATACTTTATCATCAGAAGCCGAACACCGTCCGCACGCTCCCGAAAAGCGTTCCGAGCTTATCGACAAGCATCAGCATCACGATAATTATCCCGGCAAGCGAGACAAGCACCGCCTGCTCGTCCCTGCCGTACTTTGACAGGAGCTGATAGGCTATGCTCACTGTAAGTCCTATTCCCGCTACCTTGAGTATCAGACTAACATCCATTTCCATTTTCCTTTCAGATAAGCAGCACCGCGAGCAGAAATCCCGCGAGCATACCAAAGGTGCGGCAGAGCTTTGTCCTCCGCGCAAGCTCGGAGCGCTCATGCGCGAGCGCGTCTCCGAGCGTTTTTTCGTAGTAGGCGCAGTGCGAGCTCTCCTCGCCCGCGCTGTGATGTCCGAGCCCGTCGAAGAATCTCGAAAGCTCGTCCGCCTCGTCCTCGGTAAGAAGCAGGCGTCTGCGGCAGATGTCAAAGCCGCGGTCGGCTCCGAGCTCCCGAGCGGCGAACAGGAATCCACAGGCCGAAAGCTCGGGGCTCTCGTAGCCGTCAAGAATCGAGTCGAGCGGTGCGCAGAAGCAGTCGATCTGCGCCCTGATATGCGATATCAGCCGCAGAAACGCCTCGAGCTGACCGACCCGCAGCCGGTACATCCTCGCCGCTGAAAAGCCCACCGCGCTGCAGGCGGCAAAGATCATCACTCCGCCGATGATCGTGTACATCTCCTTGACCATGCCTTTCGCAGTAATTTACAGTCAGGATTCAAAGCGAGGTCGGGTACGGCTCTGAGATCTCGCCGCGGCTCGTGTCGACAAAGCCGAAGCAGCGCGAGAGCCGTCCGCCTACCCTCTCGCGAGATATGCCTATGTAGTGCATAAACACCCGATTGTCATGCAGGAGCCGGATATTCGGCCGGGCGAGCAGCTCTCCAAGATCAGCGGCGTGAGCGCTTGCGATCAGCGGAACACCGGTGTTCTGCGCGGTGAGGATAGCCCTCGCCTCGTCGAGCCCGCCGAGCTCGTCGCAGATAAGCACCTCCGGCGAAAGACTTCTCGTCGCAAGCTCTATACCCTTTGCCTTGGGATAGCCGGAAAGCAAGTCGCAGAGCGTGTCCTCAAACAGCTCGGGAATGTAGAGCTCGCTTCGGGTGTCGATCACGGCGGTTCGCTTGCGGTATTCGCCGCCGAGCCTGACTGCGAGATCCCGCAGCAGAGTCGTCTTTCCGATCCCCGGCGGAGAATAGATCAGCATCGGCTCGATTCTGCCGCACACAAGACAGCGCTCAAGCAGACGATCGCTGACTCCGCGTATTATATGCGGGATGCGGATGTTCAGCGAGGTTATCTCGCACAGACTGCCGTCCTCACCGGCGGCTCCGGCGACGCCGACCCTGATCCCGTCTCCGGCGTTTATATAGCCATCGCGCATCGTTCCGCCGTGAGCGTAGACCGAGCCCCGGCAGAGCCTGGCGACGCACTCGGAAAGCTCAGCCGGAGTTATCCTGAACCCGAGCGGCAGATTTTCGCCCGACACGGTCAGCGAAGCCGGTCTCCCGAGCCTGAGCCGCAGCTCGTTGATATCGGCGGGCCTTAGCCCCGCATACCTTTCGGTCTCGGACTTCAGCCTGTCCGGCAGACATTCCTCAATGCGTTCCGGAAAAAGTCCTGTCATTTGATAA
>CACXED010000128.1 GCA_902766575.1 uncultured Ruminococcus sp.
AGCGGCGGTCTCTACAGCCGTGTAAAGGTATCGGTAAGGACTGTGAACGCGGTCATCGCGGTCGGCGTAGCTGCGCTGGTGCTCGTGCTGATAATCGTAACGGCGAACAGCGGATTCAGGGTAGAGTTCGACACCGACGGCGGCTCGCGCGTAGCGTCTGCCGTCGGCAAGTACGGCGAGACTATCGCCGAGCCGGATGCTCCGGTCAGAGAGGGCTGGAGCTTCACCGGCTGGTATCGCGACCTCGCCTGCACCGAGCCGTGGAGCTTTGACTCCGACACGCTCGAGGGCGATCTGACGCTCTACGCCGGTTGGGTCGAAAAACAGTAAAGGAAAATCGAAAAGAAAGAAAGACGGGACGCCCTCGCTGGCGACCCGTCTGTTTTATTATTTATGAGAGAAATTCTCCGGCGATCTTGTCCGCCGCGGTCTGAGCCTGAGTTATCTGCCCGGCTATCGTGGAGGCTATCGGCTGATCGTTGACAATCGCGCCTGCGATTGCGGTGAGGATTCCGCCGAAATCGTAGCAGGCGTTGAAATCGAGATACATTGCGTCGTAGATAATTTCAAGCATTTCTATACTCTCCGTATCGCGCAGGTTCTTTTGCTTCAGATTCATGTCAAGCACGCTCGGACGGATATACACATAGGAATATCTCGCGAGAGCCTCGGTGATGCATCCGGCAAATTCGGGATCGGCAGAGGAGGGTATAGCGGCATAGGCGTCGGTCCACGGGTTGCAGAGCGAGTAATAATGCTCCTGCGACAGATCATATTTCGGCACAGGGAGGACGGAGAAGTCGCTCGGCATACTTCTGAGCATATTCGTCGCGTCCACAAGGTGGAGCATCGAGAGCGCACGGTCGTTGAAAAACGCCTTTTTTATCGTGTCGTCCTGATGGTCGAAGCTGACTACGCACTTTATTGACGAAATCTTGTCATAAACATTGAAAGCCTGCTCGCCCGAAAGGCTGTCGAGCGTTATCTGCTGCCCCTTTACCTCGTTCAGCTTAAGCCCTGCACCTATCAGCATCATTGAGATGGTTGTCTGATTGGGCTGATGGATAAAGCCGAAAAAGTCGTCGTTTGTGTGCATAATGCCGTCGTCGTTCAGGTCGCGGTCGATATCTTTGGAGATCGCGTTGAGCTCATCGACAGTCCATTTTCCATCCCGCGCGAGCTGATAGAAATCGGTCGTTATCTTGTATTCGTCGAGCAGCTTCTTGTTGAGATAAACGCAGGCGGGCATATTGTACATCGCAGGCGATATGTCGCCGGACGTGAAGTATATGTGATTGTCGAGGTTGAGATTCTCGTACATCAGACTGCTCCACCAGCTCCTGTCGAGCGAAAGCTCGCTGTTGTCGGCGAGATTTATCAGCGTTCCGTCAAGCGCGAGGGTTCCGAGCGTTCCGCCCATGATTGTCGATATGCAGAGCTGGTAGGCGTCGTCTCCGGCAAGCACGGAGTTTCTCAGATTTTCCGTGCCGTTCTTTGCTCCTGCAATTTGAACATAGTCAATCTTTACGTTGAATTTTTCCTCAACGGCGGTATCGCGCTCATAGAGAGCGTCGTTGACAACCTCACCGTTCATGGTATCTTCGGGAATGTTCTTATGCAGAGCAGGATACTGATTCGCGTCGAGAAGCGTGAAGGTGCGTCCGCCGAAGTCCTTTTTCGTATGGCTTTCGTAGGCGTTTGGCTCCTGTGCCTCGGACGAGCCTGAGCTGCTGTCCGGCTTCGGCTGAGTTTCGTTCGAAGCGCCGGAGCTCTGGCAGGCTGTTGTCAGAATCAGCGCGGCGAGAATCGCGGCAAGAATGTTTTTCTTATTCATAATACACTTCCTTTTCAATGAGGTTTTTAGCTGTAATAATTATTATAACATTAAAAAATTACCGCGTCAATCCGAAAAATAAACAAATAATGACAGCATCACAAAAAAAAAACCATTATTATGCCAATGCGGCGAATCTCCGCTATCGGTCTTGCGCTCGAGCGTGAGATATGCTATAATTAAAAAAGAAAAATCTTTGCAAATCCCCTTGACTCTCCGGTCGGGTGGAGTGATAGAATGTATTCGCAGGCAGGAAAAAGCCTGAGAAAATTTGGAAAGGAGAATCCTCATGTATAAGATAGGCGATCTTTCCCGCTGCACGGGGCTGACGGTCAAAACTCTGCGGTATTGGTCGGATATCGGACTTCTCGTGCCGGACGAGACCGACCGCTTCACCGGATACCGTTACTACAGCGCGTCGAAGCTGCTTGAATGTTACAGGATTATCGCGCTCAAGGAGCTGGGCTTCTCGCTCGACGAGATACGCGCGTTCGCCGAAAGCGACAAAACCCGGCTCATAGAGTCGAAAACCGCCGAGCTCGAGCGCTCGGTCAGGGAGAGCGAGGCTAAGCTGCGGCGGCTGAGAGAGCTGAGATCCGAGCTTGAGGAAGGCAAAAATATGTACGACATAGTTATAAAACCCGCTGAGGGCTTCAGAGCCGTCACCGAACGCCGGATTTTCGCCGACCGGAAGGAGGCTCTCGCCGCTCTCGCCGCGCTGAGGGAGAGGATCCCGAAGCGCGCGCTCGGAGCCCGTTCTGTGATCATCAGCTACGAGACCGAGTACCGCGAAACAGACCTTGACCTCGAGATCGGCGTCGAGGTCGACCGGAGCGTCTCCGGGAAAAACCTCGGCTTCAGCTTCGGAACGGATATCGAGACCGCGACGCTCGTCACGACCGAGCCCGAGCTCGATTCCGCTTACCGCGAGCTGAACCGCAGGCTCGCCGCCGACGACTGCCAGATCGTCGGGGCGTATTACGAGATACTCCACGGGGACGGCGTGATCGAGCTCAAGGTCCCGGTCTGCCGCCTGACCGACGACAGAGTATTTACCGGCGAGGAAAAGCTGCCCTTTGAGAACGATCCCGACGCGGTCGGCCGTTGGAAGCTCCTTGACGTCGTTCCGACCGAGGAGCATTTCGTCTATAGTCATCCGAAGGCGACCTACAGCCCGTGGCTCGAGGAGCTTTACTTCCTCTCGGGCGGAGGAGAATACTGGGGCGTCGCGGGCTGGAGCCGTGGAGTGCTCTACAACTATTCGCCCGCCGGGATACTCTCGAATCCCTACCGCATCGAGCGCCGCGGGGAGCACAAGCTGATGTTCATCGCGATGAAAAGCTGCATCAGAAACGACGGAAAGTTCGCCGGAGTGCCGAATATCTGGGTCTATGAGCAGACCGACGGTAAGGAGCGCTCGCGCGAGGACATCCGGCTGACCGACAGGGTAGACTATCCGTTCGTTCCCGACGAGCGGGTGCTCGGAGTCTGGCAGGTGCGCGATTTCGTCCGCGAGAGAGCCGACTTCGATCCGGAGAAGCAGAACCATACCGACCTGTTTATGCAGAAGTTAGAGTTCCGCTCGGACGGACGCTGCATCTACACGAGCAAAAACAACAGCCATGCCCGACGCTGGACAAAGGGGCTGACGCTGAACGACGCGAGCAGGACTGCCTGCGCTTACGAGCTCGTCACGCTTTGCGGCAGAGAGTACCTCTTTGTCGAGTGGAAAAGCGGAGACTACAGCTTCGGCGGCGGAAGGATATACTGGTATATTTTCGAAAGATAAAGCAGTGGGCTCTCGTAAGAGAGCCCACTGCTTTTGGAACTTTATCGGGAATTTTTAATTTAATTATCAGCCCTTGGAGCCGCTG
Source organism: uncultured Ruminococcus sp. (assembly GCA_902766575.1). GTDB lineage: Bacteria > Bacillota > Clostridia > Oscillospirales > CAG-272 > Flemingiibacterium. Next base: position 3,709 of record CACXED010000128.1, read on the forward strand.
CCGGAAGCCTTTTCAGCAAAGCTGGAGGTCGAGTCGGTTGCGGTTGCCGGGACGTACTCGTGGAGAGTTACCTTCACGTCGTAGTACTTTCCGCCGCGGACGACCTTGACGGTTATCACGTCGCCGACCTTGTGATCCTTAAGAGCCGACTTGATGTCGGAGCTGTATTCGACCTCCTTGTCGTCGACAGCGACTATGCGGTCGCCGGAGCGCAGATCGTTCTCCTCAAATTCGGAGGACACGACGTACACGCCGAGCGAGTTGACGCCGTAGCGCATAGCGTCCCAGCTGCTCGTGACGTCGACATAGCTGATGCCGAGCATTACCTTGCCGCGGACGTAGCCGTAGTTGACGAGCTCGGTTGCGACATTTACGGCTTTGTCGATCGGGATCGCGAAGCCGATGCCTTCAACCGACGTTCCGGACGAGGTCGTCGAGGACTTTGCGTTGACGATGCCGACAAGCTCGCCGTAGAGGTTGAACAGTCCGCCGCCCGAGTTGCCGGGATTGACGGCTGCGTTGGTCTGGATCAGGTTCATATCGGTGCCGCCGATGTTCACGTCTCTCGAAAGACCGCTGACTATGCCGTTAGTGACCGAGCCGCCGAACTCGCCGAGCGGATTTCCGACCGCTACGACCTCCTGACCGACGTTGAGAGCGCCGCTGTCGCCGATGAGCGCGCAGGGAAGGTTCGTCGCCTCGATGCGTATCACCGCGATATCGCTGTCCGAATCGGTGCCGATGAGCTTTGCTTCATACTCGGTGCCGTCGCTGAGCTTTACCTTGATGGTGTTAGCGCCGCTGACGACATGGTTGTAGGTGATGATGAGTCCGTCGGAGCTTATTATGACTCCGCTGCCCGCGCCCGAGACGATGTAGCTTCCTCCCCAGAAGGAGTTATCGGTTGCGACCGACTCGGTGGTGATCTCGACTACGGTGGGAGTTACGGCTGCGGCTACCTGCTCGTAGGTGCCTGCGGTCTTGTTGGTGTTGCCGAAGGACTGGAATATGACCGACGGGCTTCCGGACGAAGCCGACGAGCCTCCGCCCGAGACCGTGGTCTGATTGCCGTTGACCCTGTTGGCTGCGTAGGTTCCGACGAAAGCCGCTCCGCCCGAGAATACCATGCAGGCTGCGACTATAGCCGCTACGGTTCCGGCTCCGACGCGGCCCTTGGGAGCCTTCTGCTTCTTCTGCTTCTGCTGATCGCCGCCGATGTAGACAGTCTCGCGCGGGACGCTGACGAAGTTAGAGGAAGCGCCGCTGTACTTTGAAAAGTCGGGAGTACCGCCGTTATTGCTCTGAGCGTTTCCGTTCTGAGCGCCGCCGGTCGGAATGGATTCTCCGGCAGGAGCCGAGCCGCTCGGAGCTGCGCCGTTTGCAGCAGTCTGAGCTGTCTCGGAAGCATTGGCAGCGTTGGAAAGGTTGGAAGCGGGAGTGGTCTCGACAGGAGTGGGATTTTCGGGAGCTGCGTTTACCGGGGCTTCGGATGAGGCGGTCTGAGCGTTCCCGACAGTGGTGTTTTCGTTGTTGTTAGTGTTCATGAAATTGTTGTCCATGATATATACCTCCGTTAAATTCATTTATTTTGTTCGGATTTGTTATCCGCGATCTCTTTTCCTGATCGTGACTATATTATAAAACCCGAATGTGACGGCTGTATGACGGCGCTTGGAATTTTCATTGAAATCATAAAAATTTCATGTGAAATGAGCGCCGCGGATATTCACACAGGGATTTCCCTGTACGATCGGACACAGGACTATGTATAATATAACCAAAACAGCGCGAATATATTGATAAAGTATGTGCATTGACTTTACCTTTGCAATATGGTATAATAAGCAATAAAAGATGCTATAAGTTAAAACATCAAATTATTATACTGAGGTGAATTTAATGAAACGCAGAATCGCGCTATTGCTTGCCGTGCTGCTTCTCGCGTCGGCGGCTTCCTGCGGCACGACCGAGGCTCTATCCGAGGGAACCGACACTCAGGCTCAGACCTCCGGCGAGGTGACTACGGCCGATAAATTCAATGATAATCTTCCCGATCTGAAATTCGACGGCAGGGCGATCACCTTCGGCGTCTCAGAGCAGAGCATTGGCGATATCACAGCCGAGGAGGAGAACGGCGACGTCGTCAACGACGCGATAGTCGCCCGCAACCGCGCCGTTGAGGAGCGCTTTGACGTCAAGATCGAGACTTATATGGTGTCCACCGATATGTACAAATGGTATGAAGCGCTGACGACCTCGGTGCTCGCCGGGGACGGGATCTGCGATATCGCCGGACACTATGCCTACTATACCTACAAGGCGGCTCAGGAGGGATTATATCAGGACTGGAACACGGTAAAATATATCGACCAGTCTCAGCCCTGGTGGATCTCGAGCATCAACGACAGCGCGACGATCAACGGCAAGCTCTATGCGATCACCGGCTATCTCGGAATGTCGCTGATGGATTATACGACCGCGATGTTCTTCAACACCCGTCTGCTGAACGAATACGGCTACAAGGCGGAGGACCTCTACAAGCTGATCTACGACGGAAAATGGACCTTTGACAAACTCTCCGAGATAATCAAGGATATGTACGCCGATCTCAACGGTAACAATGAGGTCGACGACGACGATTTCTTCGGCTATGCGACAAAGAGCCCAAACGCGCTCGATATCTGGCAGGAGGCGTTCAATATCCCGATCAGCAGCCGCACAAAGGATGGAAAGCTCGAGCTTGACGTCGTGAGCGAAAAGCGGCTTTCCGCACTCGAGCGCATCAATAGCTTCTACAAAACGAACAGCGGCGCAAGACTGCTTACCAATCCGAGCGCGACGACCTCCTGGATCTGGTACGAGCATTTCAACTTCGCAAGCGGAAGACAGACCTTTGTGCCGAGCATATTCATGGCTGCAAACGCGCTCTACCGCGAAATGAACGACAACTGCGGCATAGTTCCGCTTCCCAAGTGGGACGAGGAGCAGGATAACTACTACTCGAATCTCTGCGACCGCTATTATATCTGGGGCATTCCGATGACCGTCACCGACACCGATTTTGTCGGACTTATAGCCGAGGCGATGGCGTGCGAGACGCTGAAAAGCGTATATCCGGCTTACTATGACGTTGCGTTAAAGGATAAATTCTCAAACGATCCCGATACAGCGAATATGGTTGATTTGGTTTCGTCGGGCGTGCTGTTCGATATGTCGTATATGTTCGGCGAATATCTCGAATTCGCGCCCTATATGTTCCGTCAGTGCATAGAGGCGGGCTCGAACGACCTCGCGTCCAAATACGCCGCAGCCGAAACGAAGATAAACGAAGGAATAGAACAGATATACAGCTATTATAAATGATAAATCGTCAGACCTGTCCCCCGGACAGGTCTGAGCTCTTTTACCGCTCCGGGCGAAAAAAAGACCGTGTCTCTGAACACGGTCTAAAGCGTCAGCAGTCACCGCGGCGATAGCTTGTCGGAGTCCTGCCGGTGATCTTTTTGAAGGCGCGGTTGAAGTTAGCGGTGCTGTTGAAGCCGCAGGCTCCGGCGACCTCGATGATGCTCGCGTTTTCGCGGTTGAGCAGGGTTATCGCGTTCTCAACCCGCTTCAGCATTATATATTCCCACGGAGTTACTCCGTTGAGCCGCTTGAATATTGTCGAAAAATAGGAGCGGCTCATGTTCGCCCGCCGTGCGAGATCGTCGAGCGAGAGCTGCGACGACAGATTTGCGTTTATATACTCCATGACCGAGTTCATCGCGGTGAGATTGGGATTGTCCTGAGCCTCAAGCTCGTCCTCGGCAATCCCGCAGCTGCGCGCTAAAAGTACGAGCACCGTGAGCAGCCGTATTTTGACGATCAGCTCGTACTCCGGCTCGGCGGCTTCAAATTCGCGCTCCATCGAGAGCAGCAGCCCGGAGATCTCCGAAGCGGCGTCGGTATCATAGGCTATCCGGTTTGAGAAATCGTTTCCCCGCTCGTGAAAGACGCGAAGGTACTTGGCGTCGAACATTCCGTTCCCCGGCGCCCAGATAAAGCGCGGCTCAAAATGCACGTTCATGATGAGCATATCGCTGTGAATCTCGGTGATGCAGTGCGGCTCGTCTCCGGCGAACATGAAGATATCGCCCGGATTTATATCATAGCTCCTGCCGCCGACGGTATAGACTCCCGAGCCCTCCTTGATCAGCGAGATCTCGATCATGGCGTGGTGATGATTTGCGAGCGGACGCTTTCCGCTGCCCGCTTTTGAGTTGAAAAGCCTCAGAAGCTCGCCGGAACCGGCGCCGGACATTATTTTGTATTCATTCAGAGTCATGCTGATTACCATAGCTTTCGCGTCGGCGAGAGCTTCCTTTCTGCTCATTTTGGCTTTGAGTTCGGGTCTTTATCCGCTGTCGGATTTATTTTTTTGCTCCGGCGGGAAGAATTTCGAAATATATATCACAAAATTCATAATATATTTGATGAATTTCCGCCCGGGATGGTGTATAATAGTATCATATGATATTATTATACCACAAAATTATATTTTGTCAATAACAAAGGAGATCACTCATGGAAGAAAAGACCATTCGTGAGCATATCGAAAGCAATATAAACACCGCGTCTTCGCCATCGGAGCTGAAGATAACCGATATGCGGATCACCAACATCGACGGCGCGCCCAAGCACTGCCCGCTGATCAAGATCTACACCAATCAGGGAATCGTCGGCTACGGCGAGGTCCGCGACGCTTCGAGCGCTACCTACGCGCTGATGCTCAAGAGCCGCATCCTCAATGAGAACCCCTGCAACGTCGACAAGATATTCCGCCGCGTCAAGCAGTTCGGCGGTCACTCGCGTCAGGGCGGAGGAGTTTCGGGCGTTGAGGTCGCGCTGATGGACATCGCTGGAAAAGCGTGGGGCGTTCCCTGCTGGCAGATGCTCGGCGGAAAGTTCCGCGACAAGGTCCGCGTCTACTGCGACACCGACGTCGACGGCAAGCACACCGGCGCCGACATGGGCAGAGCGCTCAAAAAGCGCATGGAGGCCGGCTACACCTTCCTCAAGATGGATCTCGGTATAGAGCTCATGCTCGACGAGCCGGGCTGTCTCAACGCGCCGCTCGGCTTCCTTGAGGACATCAAGAAATACTCGGCAAAGGCGCTCGCTCACCAGAAGGGCTCGATCGACTACGACATGATGATGGGCAAGAACTACGAGACCTTTACGATCCCTCACTACGCGACCGGAATACATATCACCGAAAAGGGTCTCGACTACCTCGAGAACTACGTAAAGGAAGTCCGCGACATCATAGGTTACGAGGTTCCGCTGGCGATAGACCACTTCGGTCACGTCTGTATTGAGGACTGCATCCGCTTTGCCCGCCGCATTGAGAAGTACAACATCAGCTGGATGGAGGACGTCGCTCCGTGGCAGTACACCGAGCATTTCGCAAAGATCGCTCACGCCACTACTATCCCGATCTGCACCGGAGAGGATATCTATCTCCACGATAACTTTGAGCCGCTGATGAAAGCGGGCGGAGTCTCGGTCGTTCATCCCGACACGCTGACTGTCGGAGGTATGCTCGAGATGAAGAAGCTCGGCGACCTCTGCGACAAGTACGGCGTCGCGATGGCTATCCACATGGCTGAGAGCCCGATCGGCTTCATGGCTGCGCTCCACTGTGCCGCTGCGGTTCAGAACGTCCTCGCCGTCGAGTATCATTCCTCCGACGTGGCATGGTGGAACGACCTCGCGCTCGGAATCGAGAATCCTGTCATCAAGAACGGCTTTGCGACTGTTCCCAACAAGCCCGGACTCGGAATCGACGCCCTCAACGAGGAGCTCATCGCCGAGCATATCCATAAAAAGTACCCCGGTCAGTGGGAGCCTACCGACGAGTGGAACAAGGAATGGGCTAACGACAGAACCTGGTCGTGAGCTATCTAAAATGATATTGTTTGGCGGGGGGACACTTTTTTGAAAAAAAGTGTCCCCCCGCCATCCCCCCTACAAAAAACTTCAAACAAAGGCAGGACGCTTGTCTCTGCTAAGCTGTTGAGATGGGAAACTTAATTAAAAAGAGCGGAGATTTTCGAGTCTCCGCTCTTTTTTAATGTCTGCGTCCGGCTCCTCCTCCGCGGGTTGAACCTCCGCCGCCCGAGTGGCTTCCGCGTCCCGACGAGCCGCCGAAGCCGCCCGAGCTTCTCCCTGAGCCGCCGAAGCCGCCCGAGCTTCTCCCTGAGCCGCCAAAGCCGCCGGGAGGCGGACCGCCTCTGCCTCCGAAGCCTCCGCGCGGACCTCCGAAGCCTCCGGGAGGATGATGGCGATTGTTATTTCCGAACATCGTCTATCCGAGCAGACAGCCGAGACAGCCGCTTCCTCCGCCTCTGCCGATCAGCCTGACAATGAAAATGACGGCTATGACCGTAATTATTATCGACCCGAACGAGACTCTGCTCATCTGAACCGTCGGCTGAGGTACATTTTGCTGCGCCGATTCGATATATTCGGGCGAGATCAGCGTATCCGACGGGCTTGTCGTCTGCGAGGTCGTCACGGGGCTGAAATCATAGATATCGGCGATACGGTCGTAGAGCGCGTCGAACACCCTGCGGACTCCGTCGTCGTACTGCTGAACGGCGAAGTCGGGCTCGAGGTATTCCTCGAGGATATTTCCGATGGCGCCGCTCGTCAGCGTCTTTTCAAGTCCCTTGCCCTGCATACACCAGTAGTCGTCGTCGCCGATAGACAAAAGCAGCAGCACACCGTTGTTCTCGGCGCTCGAGCCTATGTCCCACTCGTTAAAGAGGTTGTAGGCGTAGCGCTCGAGATTTCCGTCGGGCGTGAAGTCGACGGTCACGACGACTATCTGCGCTCCGGTCGCGGAGCAGAGCTGTTCGTTCATGCTCACGATATAGTCGATTGTATCCGAGCCGAGCACTCCGGACTGGTCGAGGACGTAGAAATACTCCTCGGGCTCGGGGATATCAGCCGCCAAAACCGGCGGCACAAGGGACAAAATCGCCGCGAGCAGCGTTAAAACTGTAGCGGCGAGTTTGATATTTTTCAAGTTTTTCCTTCCTTAATGTATATCAGCCGTAAAGCTGTACCGGTTCGATGCCGACAAGCTCTGCTACGAGCTTTGCCGGAAAGCCCTCCAGCACCGCGTTGAACTCACGCGCGGCGTCGTTGTAGCCGTTGTGCGAGATGCGCTGCATGGCGGATTTGATATCGTCGTACAGGCTCGCGCGGAAATTTTTGTCGGTTGAGTTCATCACCGACGGGTCGAGCGAGTCGTGCAGCACCGTCACGGCGTCAAAGAGCTCAGCCGCTGCGGTGTATTTGTCGGAAATGCTCCGCGCCGAAGCCAGCGCCGAGCGGGCGTCGCTCAGATTCACGATGAGCGGGTCGTCCGCGCCTATGTAGCGCACGGCGATGGTCTTGAGATTGTTCGAGGTCGCGCCGATGTATTCAAGATCGCTCTGGATAGAGCTGCCGTCGCCGTTCTCACCGCTGTAGAAGAAGTCCTCGGCGGACTTGCGCAGCGAAAGCAGCGATTTCCGGCAGCCGAGTATTCCCGAAACGATTATCACCGCGATCATGATGAGTATCGCTACCGGGGCCTTTTTCAGTATTTTCAATGAGTGATCACCTTTCTGGGGCTGTGCTTACGGGCTCAGCCTCTCATTTCAAGCAGCTTGTTCTTGAGCTCGTTTTCGATGCGCGAGAGCTCAGCCTCGGCTTCACGGCGCTTTGCGCGGCCGTCGTTCTGGATCTGGAGCACCTCGTCGAGAGTCGAGATAAGCGTCTCGTTGGTCTGCTTGAGGGTCTCGATGTCGACAATTCCGCGCTCGGAAGCCTTTGCGGTCTCGACGGTGGAGATCTTGAGCGCCTCTGCGTTCTTCTTGAGCAGCTCGTTGGTGAGGTCAGTGACCTGCTGCTGTGCCTTTATAGCCTCCTGCGAGTGCGCGAGTCCGAGGGCGATCACCATCTGGCTTTTCCAGAGCGGGATTGTGTTGACGAGAGTGGTCTGGATCTTTTCGCTCATGACGGTGTCGTTGTTCTGGATGAGTCTGATCTGCGGAGCCATCTGGAGCGAGATTGCGCGGGTGAGCTCGAGATCGTGGATCTTCTTTTCAAAGCGGTTGCACATCGAAGCCATGTCGTTGGCAGCCTGAGTGTCCTCGGGAAGTCCCGACTTCTGAGCCTTTTCGATGAGAGCGGGGAGCGTGGTCTCCTGAACCTCTTTGAGCTTCTGCTTTCCGGCGAGGATGTACATCGAAAGCTCCTTGAAGTTTGCGAGGTTGACGTTGTAGAGCTGATCGAGCACCGCCACGTCCTTCATCAGTCTGACCTGATGTCCCTCAAGACCCTCGGCGATCTTTTCGACGCTGACCTCAGCCTTGTCGTATTTTGACTTGAGCTGCTCTATCTTGTTGCCCTGACGCTTGAAGAAGCCGAGGAAGCCCTTGTTTTCCTCCTCGTCAAAGTCCTTGAGCTCGCCGACGAGGCTCGAGATCATGTCGCCGATCTCGCCGAGATCCTTGTTGCGGACGTTGGCGAGGGCGCTGTCCGAAAAGTTGGCTATCTTCTGCTGAGAGCCCGCGCCGTACTGGAGAACGATATTCGGGTCGGTGATGTCGATCTTGGCGGCAAAGTCGGCGACCATCTTCTGCTCCTCGGGAGTGAGCACCACGGCGATGTCGCTTTCAGCCTCCGCGGGAGCCTTGACAGCCGTCTCGACGACCGCGGGAGTCTTTTCCTCCGAATTCTGGAAGGGAGTGAGAGTGAGCTCGGGCATAGAATTGTTATCCATTTTTATGACGATCCTTTCAGCGTTTGATTTTCAGGTCAGAAATTTTTATCGGCGTTCTGAGACGCCTTGGAGAGCCCCTCGTTTTCGAGCATGGTCTCGAGGACGGTGATGTCGGACGAGATGTCTATCGCCCGATCCTCGTAGAGGTCGTTGAGCATACGCTCAAAGGCGGGCTTTATAGTATCGAGTATGCCCTCGATTCCATTGAGGGTCTTGGTGATGTTCTCGCCCTTGATCTTCTGAGCCGAGAGCTCGAGGTAGGTGTTCATGAGCTTTTCAAGGGTGGGCAGATAGTAGTTCATGAAGCGGCGGATCCTCGGCAGCTTGTCGGGGTTCTTTGAGACGTATTCGAACATCGTGTTCATCAGCTCGCGTATCTCGGCGAGCTTGACTGCGAGCTTTGGGTCGAGCCCGGCGAGCTCGGCTCCGATCTTGTCGAATTTGCGGATATATTCGGCGCCCGCGTCGATAGTCCGGTCGACGTCGTCGACGCCCGAGCGCGGCGGCTCGTAGGGGATCGGTATGCGCTCGACGCGCGGAGGTATCAGCCTTCTGAGAATGATGAACTCCGCGGCGGAGATGAGTAATATCACGACGAAATGCCCCGGCTTGTACATCGGGCAGAGCAGAGCGAAAAGTATCCAGCTCGCCGCTATCACATAATAAGGTGCGACCGAGGGGTGCTTTACCTCGCGCCATTGTCCGGAGCTCGTACCGGTGGTCTTGTTCATATGTAGTCCTCCTGTACCATTGGACGGAAGTGTCGGAATGTTCGCGTAAATATTATATCATAAAATTTCCCCGTTGTACATATCGCCGCGCGAAATTTACAATTTAATAATACAAAGCGGCAAAAAAGTTTAGGAACTCTGCTCCAAAAAGCGCCGGAAACATAAAAAACCCGGACTGAGCCGTCCGGGCTTTTGGGGTCAGGGCTTGCTGACGATCTTTATGTCGATCGGGCGGGAGGGGTCGATGATGTCCTCCTCGGTGAAGCGGGCGAAAAGGATCTCCTTTGCTCCGGTGCGCTCCCGGTCGTAGGTCAGGCAGACCGAGCCGTCGTAAAAGTCCGCGTCGGGATAGGAGAGGTCAGCCCTGCCGTCGAGACAGCGGCTGTACTTCCAGCTCTCGCCGTCGTCCTCGGAGAGCTTTACCGTCAGGTTGGTGCGCTTTGAGCGGTGGTCGTTGTG
>CACXED010000129.1 GCA_902766575.1 uncultured Ruminococcus sp.
CGGTGATCTTAGCCTTGTAGCGTCCGTAGAGCTCAAGCTCGTCGTCGGCGACCCCGAGACCTGCGGCGATCTCGGTAATTGGCAGCATTTTGGCGTTCTGTGCGATTTCGATATCAGTCAGCATTTTCCAACTCTTTCCGGGCTATTTTAAGCCCAACTAAATTTTAACCTAATTATACCACAAAATTCAGCCGCCGTCAATAGTCACTCGATTTTTTCTCGTACTTTTCAGCCAAACTAAAGCGATCCGATTTGTGCTCTCTGACTAAAAGGATATCTGAGCGGATTTTTCGGATGGAATCATCGCGTAATATATAATAAATGAAGAAAATATCGGATACCGTCGATATGCGTCAAATTCACAGAATGTTCAGACTATCCGGTTGCAATCTTTACAAAAAATGTGTAAACTTAAAGAGTATATTTGTACGCGAAAGGATTTCAAATTTCAAAATGATAAAAACACGCATAATCGCTGCGGCGGCTGCCGCGGCTCTGATAACGTCGGCGCTTGCGCTCTATGTACAGGGCGACGAGCTGATATACGACTCCCAGAGCGATCCGCTCGTGTCGCTCTCCTACATAAACGACGTCGTCGTCGCCGAATACGACAAAAAGCTCGCGCAGCTGAGCGACACTCTCGCCGAGCTTTCCAAAAAGAACACCGCCCTTGAAAACGCCAACGCCGCGCTCCAGACGGCGCTCGTCACTGCAAACGCCAAGCTCGATTCGCTTGAAAAGCAGCTCGCCGAGCTGAAGTCCGAACCGGACTCCTCCGGGTACGAGATCGTCTGCCTTAAAAGCGGTCAGAAGCTCCTTGCTTCCGAGCCCTGCGAGATGATACTCCGCTCCGGTTCGGCTATAATCGTATCTATCACCACCAACGGCGTAAACGATCTCAGCGACGGCAACGAGCTGATGAACACCGCAGCCGCTCCGCTCTATCATTCGCTGCTCGTTCCGCGCGGCGACGGACGCGGTATACAGATAACCTCCGGCGAAGCCTATGTCATGGTGAGGGGAGGTCATCAGATTGTCGATTAAACGCACCAAGCACGAAAAAATGCAGCGGGCGCTCGCCCTGTTCTTAGCGGTGCTCATGATCATCTCCGCAGCGGGAACGCTTATTTACTACCTGTCGATGGGGCTCCACGCCGCGGAGCCCGAGGAGCGTCTCAGCCTTGCCGGGGACGATGAGATGAAGCTCCGCGTCGGACTGATGTACGGCTCCAATGTCACGGTCGGCTTTGAGGTCGACGCGGCGGGCGGCTTTGGGATCGTCAGGGTCGACCGCTCGTCCGCCGGGCTTGAGGAGACCCGGCTCTGGGAGCTTGCTGTCAGCAAGATCTCCTGCACCGTCGACTCAAATCTTTCAAAAACCGCAATGACATACTCAAAATCGACCGCCGCGGACAAAACAGTCATCGGCGGTTATCATTTGGAGATCGGCTCGGATCTCGACCGCGACGGATGCGAGACAATGATCGGCGCCCTCTCGGAGACGCTCGGCTCGCTCGGGATCTATGCGATACCGAGCTTTATCGGCGGAGGATACCGCATCCGCGCCGGACATTTCGCATCGGCTGAGAGCGCCGCTGCGGCTGCGGCTGCGCTGACCGCGCTCATTCCCGATCTCAAAGTGAGTATCGCGGCTCCGACTGCGACTGCGGTGTCGGTCGTCGACCCGCTCACCGACCGGATACTCTTTGAATACGACGACGGCGACGTTATGGCGCTCGGGCTGACCCCGCTCGACTCGGCAGACGGGACGGCGAACTACCTCGTCACACCGGCGAAGAAATCCTACGACGGAACCTTTATGTTCAGGAGATACAATTCGGCGATCAAATCCGACGCGGGAACTGTCGACGGGGTCTCGCTGACGAATGTGATAAAGCTCGGCGACTACATCAAGGGCGTGCTTCCCTATGAGGTCGACACAAAATGGCCGCTGGAGTCGCTGAAAGCCTTTGCGATAACCGTGCGGAGCTTCACGCTCTCCGGGCTCGGGCGGCATGAATCGGCATACGACGTCGATATGTGCAACAACACTCACTGTCAGGTCTACAACGGCAGAGAAAAGATCAACGAAGCCGTCGAGCGCGCCGTCGACGAGACCCGCGGACTTGTGATGACCTACGAGGGCGAGATCGTCACCGCTTTCTACAGCGCGGTTCAGGGAGGTGTCACAGTCAGCTCCGAGGACGCATGGGGCGGCTCGATCCCCTATCTCAAGGCGGTCGAAACGCCTTGGGAGATCTACACGAACCACAGCAAGGGCTTCTGGACGGTAGAGGTCTCGCCTTCCGAGCTATCGGAATATCTGAGGAGCAAGGGCTTTACCCAGATCAAGGGGAAGATCGCGAACATTTCGATCGACCAGCTCGCAAAGGACTCAACCTACGTCTACAGGCTCACCATCACGGACGTTTACGGAAATAATCTGACCCTGACAAAGACCGACACGGTCAGGTCGGCTCTCGCGAAATATCTTAACAGCGCGAATTTTGTCGTCGGAAAGGGCTCGGTCGAGGCTGACGTCACGACCTTCAGCACCGACTCGCTGACAGATACGGGCGTGATCACCGCTTCGGGAACCTCCTCGGTCAAAAACGACGTAGAGCAGAGCGTGATCAGCTCGTCTGGCTCCGCTCAGCTCACCGGGCTCAAGGGAGCCGCCGTGATCAGTAAGGACGGTCTCGTGACCCCGGGCAAGCTCGTCTCCAACACCGAGCGGCAGACCTTCAAAGCGTCGAGCCCCTCGAATTTCATCTTTGTCGGCAAGGGCTGGGGACACGGCGTCGGGATATCGCAGATCGGTCTGCGCGACCTTGCAAAGCAGGGCTATACCGCCGAGGAAATGCTCTGTAAATATCTCACCGGAATCGAGATCGAGAGCTATTCTTCACTGAAATAAAAGCAGAAAATCCTCCACATGAAACATATGGAGGATTTTCTGTTTTGCAGTCACCGCCCGATCGGGCGGTTTTTGATATTATTTCTGAACGAGGTGGAACGCGAAGCCGCAGATGTCGTTCTTGAAGTAGACGGCCTTGGACTCGCCGCGCTTGAATTTGGCGTAGGACTCGGGCTCGAACTCGATGCCCATGTTCTCAAAGCAGAACACCGCGCGGTCGAGGAAGTTGCAGGCGACTGCGACGTGACCGTTCTTGCCGTGGAAAGGCGAGTACATCAGCTCGACTCCCGTGCCGGCAAAGCAGCTGCTGTTGCCCTCCTTGGGCTCAAAGCCGAACAGCCTGCAGAGCGTCTCCATTCCGGCTAAAGCCTGATCCTTGGTCTCGGTGTTGAAGCCGACGTGGCGGACCTCAAAGCCGTGCATCAGCATCACCGCATTGTGCGTAAGACGCTTGATCTCGTCGAATTTTCCGGCAGCGAGCAGATCGTTCGGAACCATGAAGCTGCCTCCGCAGGCGAGGATCTTGTTGAACTTGAGATAGCTCAGTATGTTGCTCTCGTTGAGACCTCCGGTCGGCATGAATTTCAGTCCGCCGTATGGAGCGCTCATCGCCTTGATCATCGGCAGTCCGCCCGCAGCCTCAGCCGGGAAGAACTTGACGACGTCGAGTCCGAGCTCGAGCGCAGCTTCAATATCCGACGGATTCGAGCAGCCGGGAGTGATCGGCACGCCGATCTCAAGGCAGTGCTTAACGACGCGGGGATTGAGTCCGGGGCTGACGATGAACTTCGCGCCCGCCTTTACAGCCGCGTCAGCCTGCTCGGGAGTCAGCACCGTTCCCGCTCCGACGAGCATATCCGGGAACTCCTTTGTAATCGCGCTGATAGCCTCGGCGGCGCAGGCGGTGCGGAAGGTTATCTCCGCGACCGGGAGTCCTCCCTCGCAGAGCGCGCGGGCAAGCGGCACAGCCTTTTCGGCGTCCTCGATCTTGATGACCGGAACTATTCCGTAGAGGCCTATCTTTTTCAGTATATCATTCATTTTTGTTTACCTCCGTGAACAAATAACTTCTATATAATTATAGCACCAATACTCACGCTTTTCAAGTCTTTTTGGGAAATTGCGCGAAAAAATAAACCCGCCGCGGGATTTGAGCGAATATCCTACACACATACGTCGCTAAATTTCAAAAAGGTCTTGTAAAATCCGCGCGGACGTGGTATAATGTATAGGTAAAATGAAAACGGAGGGGTTTTTACCATGCCAAACACCAATGCAGAGGAGCTTGCGAAAAAGCTCTCATACAAGCCGGAAAATTGTTTCTCCGACGCGGACAGGAAAACTGTCGCCGATTACTGCGAGGGCTATAAGAAGTTCCTCGACAACGGCAAGACCGAGCGCGAGGTCGTAAAGGAGACTATAGCGCTCATCGAAGCCAAGGGCTACCGTCCCTATGTGCTCGGCGACAAGCTCGAGCGCGGCGGAAAATACTATCTCAACAACCGCAGCAAGTCGCTTTTCATGTTCCGCATCGGAACAGAGCCGATCGAGAACGGCATACGCATCTCGGCGGCTCACATCGACTCGCCGCGCGTCGACTTCAAGCCCCGCCCGGTCTATGAGGACAGCGAGCTCTGCTTCTTCAAGACCCACTACTACGGCGGCATCAAGAAGTATCAGTGGACTGCGATCCCGCTCTCGCTCCACGGCGTCATTCCGAAGGCTGACGGCGATATCGACGTCTGCATCGGCGAGGACGATTCCGAGCCGGTATTCTATATCAACGACCTCCCGCCGCATCTCGCTCAGCTCCAGTATGAGAAGAACGTCGGCAAGGCAGTCGAGGGCGAGCAGCTCAACGTCCTCGCCGGAAGCGAGCCCTACGCCGAGGATACTCCCGAGGCCGTCAAGCTGAACGTCCTCGCCGCGCTCAATGAGAAGTACGGCTGCGTCGAGAAGGATCTCATCAGCTCCGAGCTCTGCGCCGTTCCCGCGATGAAGGCGCGCGATATCGGCTTTGACCGATCGCTGATCGGCTCTTACGGTCACGACGACCGCGTCTGCGCTTATCCGTCGGTGACTGCGCAGCTCGAATCCGAAAATTCGCCGCACACGCTGCTGACCATCCTCGCCGA
>CACXED010000130.1 GCA_902766575.1 uncultured Ruminococcus sp.
CATTGCCGCGAGCATGGCTGTCAGAATCAGCGACGCTGTGATCCGTTTTGACATTTTAAGCATAATAAACTCCTTTTTTACGCATTGTCGCGTTCGATTTTTACGCTTCAATTATAGCAAATGCGGCGGGGAATGTCAATGAAACAACAGGAGGCAAATTGAACGATTTGAAACAAAATGGCTGATGTAAACTTTTTTCCCGTAATAAACCGTGAGTCTGCGCTGCCAGTATATGTCACCGGAATCGGTGTCGGGCATGAGCAGGAACCTACGAAACTGTCACATTGGGAAACAATGGCGGTACACTTTCATCTGACCGTGAGCGGATGCGGCATAGTATACTTCAACGGCAAGCGCCGTCTGCTGTCCATCGGAACGATGATGTATACGCCCTACAACGCAAATCTGGAAATCATCCCCGCTCCGGGCGGATGGAAAACCAACTGGGTGACGATCGCGGTCGATAAGCTCAAAAGCTCGCCGATGCTCGCGCTCGGAAACGAGATACGCATATTCCGCCCGAAGAATCTGAACGAGATTCTGCTGATGTACGAGAACATCAACCACGGACTGCTCGAAAATACGCTGAACGGTCGCTTCAAAGCCGCCGCCGAAGCCTACCGTATGCTTCTGACCGTCATATCAGACCTCGAATCGGACAGCGAAGCGAGCCTTGCCGACAGCCTGACCATATCAGAAGCGATCAACTATATCTCGCGTCACCTGTCCGAAAAGATAACCCTCGATGAGCTATGCGAGGTCTGCCGCGGGATAAGCCCGCAGTATCTCTGCCGACTGTTCCGCGCGCAGCTCGGTATGCGCCCGACCGAATATATCCGCGTCCGTCGGATCGAATACGCGAAGCAGCTCCTCGCCAACACCGATATGCAGATTTGCGACATAGCCTCCGCCTGCGGCTTTGAGAGCACGACCTATTTTTACCGCTGCTGGAAACGCTCGGAAAAAGAATCCCCCGCCGATTTCCGGCGAGGGCATAAAGGAGTATTTGCGTGATGCGGTTAAAAATTTCAGAGCGTTGAAACTGTATTACTCATCGGTTCCGATGCTCTCCCAGTCAATTTCGTCCTCGTCAACATATCCGCTGTTGTCGGCGGCTTCGATTTGCTTTGCTTCCTCGTCAGTCACCTTGGTAAAATCGGGATCCCATGCAAGAACCAGCTTTTTGATCAATTCGTATGCCAGTTCCTTATCGGCTTCCGGCAGCGCGTCCATTAAGCGCGCGGCTTCAAGCACAATACCAGACATAAAAGATACCTCCTTATTTGTAAATATCTCCACGATTGCCAATATCAATAACAAAGATGATTTCAACGGTTCTGTCGTTTTCGAGGCGGTAGATAATCCTCCATGAGCCGACACGGAGCCGCTTTCTACCGTCGCTGTAGCCCTGCATCGTTTTAATGTCTCCTACAGGCGGATTGAAGGTCAACCCCATTACCGCCTCCCGGATTCTGCCGACCGATTTCTTATCCAGCTTTGATAAGAATCTCAGCGCATCCTTTGAATACTTGATTCTGATTTCACTCATTGCTTATTCTCCGTTAGAGAGAGCGTTTTATCCCACACTAAAATTATATAGGATTTATCCTATTTTGTCAATATGCTTCGCGAAAAAATTCTGAGAATATTATTGTATCCAATCTCGGATACTCTCGCAGCCGAATGAATCATTGAATCAGACAGGCGTCGCCGAAGCTGAAGAACCGATATTTCTCCCTGACCGCGACGTCGTAGGCGTGGAGCATTATCTCGCGGCTCGCGAACGCCGAGACGAGCATCAGCAGAGTGCTTTCGGGAAGATGGAAGTTCGTGATCAGCGCGTCGACCGCCTTGAATTTATAACCGGGGTAGATGAATATCCCGGTATCGCCGTGCATTGCGTGAACGATTCCCGAATCGTCGGTCACGGACTCGAGCGTCCGGCAGGAGGTCGTTCCGACCGCGACTATGCGTCCTCCAGCGGCTTTGCGCTCGTTGATCGTCTTTGCCGCTTCCTCGGAGACCGAGAAATATTCCGAGTGCATCTCGTGGTCGGTGATGTGCTCGACCTTGACCGGGCGGAAGGTTCCGAGCCCGACGTGGAGCATCACCGGCACTACCGCGATCCCCTTGGCGCGTATCCGGTCGAGCAGCTCGGGCGTGAAGTGCAGTCCCGCCGTCGGAGCCGCAGCCGAGCCCTCCTCGCGGGCGTAGACCGTCTGGTAGCGCGACTTGTCGGCAAGCCGCTCGGTTATATAAGGCGGCAGCGGCATATTGCCGATCCTGTCGAGCAGATCGTAGATATTGCCCTTTGAGTGGTCGTATCCGAACTCGACGAGACGGTTGCCGCCCTCGAGCACCTCGAGTATATCCGCACGCAGAAGCCCGTCCCCGAATATAATGGTGTTGCCGGGATGAACCCGCCGTCCGGGACGCACCATGACCTCCCAGCGGTCGAGCTCATGCTGCTTCAGGAGGACGAATTCTATCTGCGCTCCGGTCTCGGCCTTGACGCCGTAGAGCCGCGCCGGAATGACCTTGGAATCGTTTATGACGAGAACGTCGCCGGGGTTCAGATAGTCGATGATATCGTGGAAGATCTTATGCTCAAGCTCGCCGGTTCTGCGGTCGATGACCATCAGCCGGGAAGCGTCGCGAACCTCGGAGGGATGCTGCGCTATGAGCTCCTCCGGGAGGTAATAATCGAAATCCTTTGTCGTGAGATCGGTCTTGATACGTTCGTTTGTAATCATTGCACAAAAATAAACTCCGTTAGAATTGATAATTTGATTGATTTTGGTCTTGCCAAGCGGCGAAAAAAGTGATATCATATTATTGCACGAGATAATGTGCGATTATGATAGAGGCGCATTCCCGAAAAGTAGCTCTGCCGAGGCCGCCGAGGCCGTCGAAGCCGGGCAAAAGGCGCGGAGTGCCGAAGTTTCCGTCTGCGGCAGGACGGACGCTGGTCGCTACGGCAAACAGCCCTGCGACTGTCATCGCAAGATGGAGAGCTATCTTATTGTATGTGATATTCGGGGTTCGAAAGCCTTCGTATATATTATAGTACATGGATAGCTGGTTTTCAACCAGTTTTTTTATTTTTCATGTCCATTCGCGAAAATTTTCACTATCCGGCGAAAACCGACTAAAGCACGTCCATGTCTTTGTGCAGAATATACATATCTATGGAGGTCAATACCATGCAAAAGTCCACCGTATTCACAGGCGCAGCCGTCGCCATCATCACTCCCTTTACGAACAATCAGTTCGATTACCCGCAGCTCGGCGCTATGATCGAGCGCCAGATCGCCGGATCGACCGACGCTATCGTCATCTGCGGCACCACCGGAGAGTCCTCGACTCTCACCGACGAGGAGCACCGCGAGTGCATCCGCTTCTGCATCGAAAAGGTCGCGGGCAGAGTTCCGGTCATCGCCGGAACCGGCTCCAACGACACCGACTATGCGATCTCGCTCTCGCGCTACGCCTGCGAGGTCGGAGCCGACGCGCTGCTGCTCGTTACGCCCTATTACAACAAGGCGACTCCCAAGGGTCTCGTTAAGAGCTTCACCGCCGTCGCAGACGCTGTGAATAAGCCGATCATCCTCTACAACGTCCCGTCGAGAACCGGATGCAATATCACGCTCCCGGTCTACAAGGAGCTCGCAAAGCACGAGCGCATCGTCGCAGCCAAGGAGGCGAGCGGCAACATCTCGGCGATAGCTCAGCTCGCAGCCGAGTGCGGAGACTCGCTCGACATCTATTCCGGCAACGACGACCAGATCGTTCCGATCCTCTCGCTCGGCGGAAAGGGCGTCATTTCGGTGCTCTCGAACGTCGTTCCTAAGGAGACGCACGATATCTGCCGCCTCTGGTTCGAGGGCAAGGCAAAGGAGTCGGCTGAGCTTCAGTTAAAGCTTCTTAAGCTCGCCAACACGCTTTTCTGCGAGGTCAACCCGATCCCGGTCAAGACCGCTATGAGCCTGATGGGCTTCTGCTCCGAGGAAATGCGCCTGCCGCTCTGCGAGATGGACGAGGCGAACAGGGCAAAGCTCGTCGAGGTCATGAGGGAATACCGTCTCATCTGAAGAAAACAAAGAGGAAAAGAAAATGTCAGAATGTAAAATACTGCTGTCGGGCGCTAACGGCAGGCTCGGACGCGCGATAATCGCTTCCGCCGGAGAGGCGGGCTGCCGGATAATCGCCGGAGTGGATATCGCTCCGACTGCCGGGACGATACCGATGTACGGCTCGCTCTCCGAGCTGCCCGAGCTCGACGCCGACTGCATCGTCGACTGCTCGCACCATACCGCCGCTCTGCCGCTGCTCGCGTTCGCAAAGGAGCATAAGCTCCCGGTCGTGATCTGCACCACCGGTCACACGCCCGAGGAGGTCGAAGCTATCCATGAAGCGGCGCAGACAATACCCGTTTTCTATTCGAGAAATATGTCGGTCGGAATAAACCTGCTCATCGGGCTTGCAAAGAAAGCGGCGTCGGTGCTCGGAGATGATTTCGACATCGAAATCGTCGAAAAGCATCACAACAAGAAGTTAGACGCGCCCAGCGGAACCGCGCTGATGATCGCCGACGCGATCTCCGAGTCGGTCAGCTACGAGCCGGAGTATGTCTACGAGCGCCAGTCCAAGCGCGCGCCGCGCTCGAAGAATGAGATCGGCATCCACTCGATACGCGGCGGAACGATTGTCGGCGAGCACGACGTCATCTTCGCCGGGACCGACGAGGTCATAACCCTCTCGCATCAGGCGGCGTCGCGCGAGGTATTCGCACGAGGAGCACTCAGAGCCGCAAAGTTCGTGAAGGGCAGGGCTCCCGGCTTCTGCAACATGGAGACCCTCGTCGACGAGACGCTGTAAAATTAAAAAGAAGATCCGGAGCGAACAAAAGTGCTCCGGATCCTTTTTGCCTTTTCAGAACGCTCCGAATTCATCCGCCATGCGCTCGAACCAGATCGAGCCGTATGGCGGGAGCTCTGCGTATTTTGCGGGCTTGCTTCGGGCGATGTGAGCTCTGTAATGCCAGCGTATCGCGCTCGGTATCGTCACGAGCGGGAGCATCAGCGGCCCGAAAATGAGATTCTGTATTCCGTGTCCCTGCTCGTGTCTCAGCAGCGGCAGAGAGGGATTCTCGCAGGTTATGAAGAACAGTCCGCCCTCAAGTCCGCCCCAGTTTTTTCCGACCTCGATATAATAGCAGTAGCCGAAGCGCTTCGGGCGTTTTCCGGCGAGGATCAGCGCAGTAATGATCACGCCGCCCATCAGCGTCAGCGGCAGTCCCCACGTCATCGAAAGCAGTATGAACAGCCGGCGCGGAATCCTCGGTCTCATTTCCTGAAGCGGATGCTGACCGCGCCGCTCGTCGGGTCGATCACAAGGCTCATCGGCTTGATGTAGGTGTTGTAGAACTGATTTTCCTCAGCTTCGGTCATTGTGACTCGGGTGTTGCGATAGACCTCATGAAGCATCTCGTTGACGTTCCACCGACTCAGCGGAGTACGGTCGAGATAGGCGCGCACCTCGCGCAGCAGAGCCTCGATCTTGATATCGTTCGAGTTTCCGGTACAGAAATCGTCGATGTAGCAGTAGAAGATATTGCGGCTCTCGAGCGCGTTCTTGATGTCAGGGCCGCACTTGCTCCACTCGAGCATGACGAGAAAGCGCGCGTCGGGAAGATCCTCGATCAGCGCCCAGTAGTCCGAATCGCTGGCGGCGATGATGAACGAGTCGACGAGATTTGCGTAAAATTCCCGGAAAACGCCGTTGGAGAGCTTCATGTCGACAAGCGATTTTGAATCCTTGACCCGCTCGGTCATGATGTGTTCGACGGCGATCCCGCGGGCGTGCTTTTCAAAGATAGCCCATGCCGTGGACGCGTGAACATCGTTGTAGAGTATGATCTTTGTGATTTTTGAGATCTGATCTGCGTCGAGGTTTTTCAGCGTCGCGATCAGCTTGTAGGGATCGGAGTTTTCGCAGTCGACGACGAGGACTACCTTTTTGCTCTCGGAGATGAAGTCGTAGATATTGTTTTTAACGCCCTCTCCGGCGTCGGTGACGCGCGAGATATCCTCGAAAATATTTCCGTTCTGACGATAGAGCAGGGTCAGGAATTTCTTGTCGTTGAAAAGGATATTGCCGTCGTCGCCCGGATCCCAGTTGAGATACATCTGATAGGGATAACTGTCGCGCTTTGAGTAAAACAGATCGGCAGCCGCTTTTGTGCCCTGGACCGAGAGGCCGTTTGGCATTATAAAAAGTTCGCGTATGTACTGCCAGTCTACCCAGATCGGAAAAATATCGCGGCAGTTGTTAATGCGATCGCAGATATAGCGGTTGATCTCGATAATATAATCAACGGGCTGAGTGTTTTTGTTTTTTATGATGGTCAGCCCTTCAAGCTCGAGGTAATTGAGCGCGTCAAGCGGAACCAGATCTCCAAGCGTCCGGAGCGTCTTGTATTCGCGGCGCATTTTAGCGTTTATCTGACCGAAATTCCGCTCGATGCTGCATCTGAGACGGCAGAGCTCGCGGATGATCTTACAGTTTTTATTCTTATCCAGCTGCTCGTAATACTCAAGCTGAGGCGGTTCATGCTCGTTTTCGAAAATTGATTTTCTGACTCCGATGAGATAAGCCACATACGAAATTATTATTCTCGTGCTGTTTTTATAATTATTATTCTGCGGCGACAGCTCGTCGTTAAGATTATTGGTCTGATCCTGAAATTGGTTATCCATAATCGCTCCACCTTTCAATATTTTCATATTCACTAATAATTATAACACGATTTTGTGAACTGTCTGAGATGTTTTTATGATTTTATTCAAAATATTCAATTAACATTATATGGAATTTCCTGTCAGACCGGATATCTGCCGAGGCTTTCGCCGATCTTTTTAAGCGCCGCGCCCTCTATCCGGCTCACATACGACCGCGAGATGCCGAGACGCTCCGATACCTCACGCTGCGTCATTGGCGAATTTCCGGTGAGACCGTAGCGCAGCTCGATTATCCGGCGCTCGCGAGGGTCAAGCTCGTTTTTGATGATGCTCAGCGCCCGCGTCGAGCGCATACGGAGGTCGAGATCGTCGGCTATCGTGTCGTCGACCGCGATGATGTCGCCGAGGGTTAAGGGATTCCCGTCCTTGTCGACGTCGATCGTCTCAGAGAGCGAGACCTCGGCGGCGAGCTTTTTCTGAGAGCGGAAGTACATGAGTATCTCGTTCTGAAGACATTTTCCGGCGTAGGTCGCAAACCGCGCGCCGAGCTTTGAGTCAAAGGAGTCGACCGCCTTGATAAGCCCGATCGTGCCGATCGAGATCAGATCGTCCTGATTCTGCGGAGTGGAATATTTTTTCACGATGTGAGCGACGAGCCTGAGATTGTGCTCGATCAGCTCGGCGCGGGCGTCCATGTCGCCGTTCTCCTTGTAGAGCCGAAAGCACTCCCGCTCACGTTCGGCTGAAAGCGGAGGCGGAAAAGCGCCGCCGGAGGTTCCTCTGACCCGCAGGAAAAGGAATAGCAGCTTTGACAAAAGGCTCAGGCTCAGCATAAGATCACTCCAGTTAAATAAAATACTATGCCGCGAAAAAAGCGGCATAGTAGATATTATGCAAAGATTGGAGTATTAAGCACTCAGCACTTGCAGCAGATACGGATCAGTTCAATACCGCGCCTTGACGCCTCGGCGATCAGAGCCGCGGTACGGGCGCAGAAATCGCTTCCGGCGACGAGTATCGCGTCGGCGTTTTCAAGTATGTAATCCTCAGATCGGCAGCGCAGGGTCTCGGTGCAATCCTCGAGCAATTTGAAATAGCGCTCCCGTACCGACGGATGCCAGCGGTTAGCCTGCTCCTCAGAGGAAGGGACGCAGATAAGCCTTATCTGACTGCCGAGCCTTATCGCGCCGGAGCAGGCCTCGGCGCCCCACATTTCGGCTCCCTGCTCGAGGGAGCTGATAAAATCAGTAAATCCGCGCTGGATCAGCTCAAGTATCGCTTCGGTGATAGCCACCTTCATAGCTACGGCGCTGTAATGCTCCTCATCATAACCAAAGCTGAGCGTTTCGGGAGTTGCGCCGATTATTGCGCAGGTTTTCTTTTCCTCCATGATAATCATCCTTCTTGACGGGCCGTGGAGATCACGGTGTGCCATAAATCCTTATTTCCCGTGTTTGTTTGCGGGATGGATATATTATACCACGAAAGGGCGCGAACTCCTGTCGAAATTTGATGTAAATCCGAAAAATTCCGACCGAATATTACCTGTCAGCGACAGACGCTTTGATGCAGGTCGACGAAGCTCCCGGAGCCGCGGTCAATCGCCTGTCTCTCCGGAGCAAAAAATTTTTGCTTTCCGCGGAACAAAATCCGGGAAATTTCGTCTAAATGATTGAACAATAGATGACAGGAGGCAATGACATGATCAAGAAACTCACAGCGCTGATGCTCGCGCTGACTCTCGGAGCGCTTCCGGTAGTTTCCTGCGCGGGGACGGCAAAGCCGCTCGCAGCACTCGAGCTTCCGAAAAAGGCGGTTGATTTTGACTCGATGCGGGCGATGAGAAAAGAGTATCCCGTGACCGATGAATTTCTCGCCGCGCTTGACGATTTTGCCGGACGCACCGCTGAACTGCTGATGCGGGAGGGGAATATCAACTACTCTCCGCTGTCGCTTTATCTCGCGCTGTCGCTCGCCGAGCTCGGAGGAGCCGACTGCGATGCGCTGATCGGTCTGCTTGGCGCAGACTCCTTTGCCGGGATCACGACGAGCGTCGGGCACGGATCGGAGGAAATAACGCTGACTCTGCCGTCAGACAGAACGGAGGCGCTTGCCGATCAGTGCTCAAAGCTCTGGGTCAGGCTTTGCCGGAGCGGCGAGTTCACCGAGCTTGAAATTGCCGACTCGGTCTGGTCGTCTGTAGGCATCAGACAGGATTTCGCCGAGAAAGCCGCAAACTGCTATTACGCCGAGTGCTTTGATTCGCTCTCGCCCGACGAGATGTCCGCGTGGATCAAAAAGCACACAAAGGGAACGCTCGCGCCCGAGCTTGAGCTTCTGCCTGATCAGGTGCTGTCGATCATCAATACCGTCTATTTCAAAGGCGAGTGGACCGACCGTTTTGATTCCTCGCGGACCGAGAGCGGAATATTCCACGCACCGGGCGGCGACGTCAGCGCCGATTTCATGCAGAGAAACGCAAACGGCGGCTTCAGACGGGGAGAGAACTTCACAACCGCGTCGCTCGGGCTCAAGGACAGCGGGAGCATGACGATAGTCCTGCCCGACGAGGGAACCGATATCCGCGATCTGCTCGAAAAAGAGGGACTTATTAGGCTCATCGAGGGCGGAGAACAGAAATCCGGAGACATAATCTGGTATTTCCCAAAGTTCAGCTTTGACTGCGAGTTCAGCGTTAAGGAGCTTCTGACCGAACTCGGCGTCGGAGAGCTGTTCGACGAAAATTCCGGGACCGCGAAGAATATCACCGACTTTGAGCCGGTAACGCTCGGCGACATCCGGCAGGGAACTCACATCGCGGTCGACGAGCGCGGAGTTACCGCGTCGGCTTACACCGAGCTGATGTACTGCGGAGCCGCTATGCCGGTCGACACCGCGGATATGCGCATGGATCGCCCGTTCCTCTACACGCTCGAATACGGCGGAGTGATAATTTTCGCCGGGATAGTCGACGACCCGAGCCGCTGACAGTAAGATAAGAAAAACGCCCTGATGCGTTATGCGACTTTATAAAATGAGGACTAAGGCGGTATACAATAATGGTAAACTGCAAATTCTTTGATTATTGGAGACAAGCATGAGAATCATAATTCCCCTGATCACGGCAATGTCATTGCTGCTCACCACTTCGTGCGGCGCCGCTCAACCTCAGACGCATGATCACTCATCAGATGAGCCTGTAAATACTGCAGCTACAGAAACCGTAAGCACAAAGAAACCAGAATCCGAGACGTCTGACACGACTACTGCTCCGGAGATTGTCGAGACCACCGCGGAATATGATGACGGTGAGCTTCAGGATATAGTCGACCGCAGCCTTGACACACTCACAAAAAGGTCAATCTCGTCTTTCACTACGGAAGATTGCATCGCCGCACATCCGGAAGCGTTTGAGGCGATAGTCTCGCTCGGTAAAAGGGCGATTCCTTTTCTCAAAAAATACACTGATACCGACGGGGGTCATTACTGTTCTATGGCAAGAGCAGCGGCTTATGCTATTGATCCATCGCTTTACGATCTGGTCTTCGAATCTCCGGACAAAAGCGCAAGTCTTAAACTGTCTGTACGCTCGTTTGATGAGGATTCTATCTTCAGACCGAGAATAAATTATGGAAAGCTGTCACTTATAACTGACTCGGTTAAAATCGAACTTGGTGAATTTGATTGCGCAAGCGCGGACGTCTCATGGTCGGATAGTGGGAATTACGCTGTGCTGACAGGTATCAGTAACAACCTATACGTTTCGTCCGACGCATTGCTTATTGATATATCAAACCAAAAAATTATTGAACTTCCTTCGCTTGAGATTTACAATCGTATTCTGTCGGATGAGCCTGAGCTCAGGATGATCCTTTCGTTCTCTGTCAAAAGCTGTGATTGGAGCTCTGAAAATCCGACGCTCGGATTTGAGCTTGAGGTCGGCGCAGCGTTCTATCCTCAGGTCATACATGGGAAGTACACGTTCGACACTAAGACAAATGAGCTTATAGATCTCACATATGATCCGCTCCCGACCAAAACGCCGGACACCAACCTTACTGACGAGGAGATAAGGAAAATCGTCGACGAGAATCTTGATGTTCTGACAACTGACGTCGGGGAATGGATTCCTGAAAACGAAATGATCGACATTCATCCTGAAGCGTTTGGAAATATTGTGGCACTTGGCAATGCCGCGTCAGCATATCTTGATGAAATTGCGAATGACCAAACTGTCAGTATGGGTACATCCGAATATAATCGTTGTCTTATCGCTTCAGCCGCCTCGTATGTGATTGATCCGGACACATATGATTTCACATTAACATCTCCGGATAATTCTTATGCAATAAAGTGTACGGTTGAATCTTTTTTCATGATGGCAGATCCATTTATTGGCATCATATATAACTTTTCAGTTGTTGATAAATCGAATGAATCTGTCTTGATTGCTACCGTGATTGGTTTCAGTATTAATGATATCGACCAGAACTGTGGAATTGAGTGGTCTCCAAACAATAAATATATTATTGTAGAGCAAGGTTATCATAATTATTACACTAATCTGTATCTGTTTGATCTTGAGCAAGGAAAGTGTATAGAAATGCCGAATAGCAAGCAAATTGAAGACTTTACAGGTAAACTTCTCACCGCTTGTGATCCAGACTCAGGTTCAGGGCTTTCTTTACAGCATTTTACGTTTGACAGCTGGGGTGATGACAATACGGTTCGCGTTTCGATTTCGCTCAGCAATAGTACGGGTACTTACCTGAAAACCGGAACATATCTCTATGATCTTAATAGTGAGACGATTGTTGAAATTGTAAATAATTAAAATAAGGGGCTGTCGTCCGTGAGCATGGAAATAAATTCCTGGGATGCGACAGCCTCTTTCTTATTCGTAATTTTCAGAATGCGATAGCTGGGATCTCCTCTGCCGCCGGAGCGTCGGGAGCTTTTTTGCCCTTTGCTATATCGTAGAGCTCGCTGTTGGCGAGCTTCACTCCTGCGACAAAATCCTCGTAGGGCTTCTGGCAGACGTCGACAAGCCCGATCTGATAATTCTCGCCGTCGAACCGCCCGAGGTATGCCTGATCGTTGAGCGTGAAGTAATGCGCTCCGACGCACATCGGATGAGCCGCCGCTTTCTGCATATAGCGGCGATAAGCGACGCCGCGCTCGTACTGACTCGTGACTCCGCGCAGACCGGTGGCGTCGAGTCCGACGTCGAGCGCTCCGAAGTGGAACTCGCCGATCATCATCGGCTTTCCGACCTTTTCGTAGAAGCTGTCGAGCGCCTCGGTGGGATCCATTTTGTAGCAGTTGAAGCTGAACACGTCGACGTACTCCGAGCCGGAGGTCAGCGCCTTGCTCGAAAGCCATGCGTAGCGTATTCCGAGGTTGAGGTGATTCGGGTCGTATCTGCGTATCGCCTCGGAGGGGACGCGCATATATTCGCGTATCATTTCGCAGGTAAAATCCCAGAGATCGGCGGTCTCAGCCTCGCTGTCGGTGACGCGAAGCTCTCCGAAGCCCGCAAAATCGGTTCCCCAGGCTCTGTTCAGACCCTCGATATCGCCGTATTTTCCGCGCAGACGACGGCAGAGCTCCCGGTAGCTGTCG
>CACXED010000131.1 GCA_902766575.1 uncultured Ruminococcus sp.
AGCATCGCCGCGAGATTCAGATCGTTCACAAAAGCCCACTGCGGCTCGTTTCCCATGAAATAGCCGATGAGCCGCGGATTGGAGGCGTAGCTCTCGATCTGCTTTGCCCAGTCGGCGCAACTGATCTCATACATCGGCGAAAAGACGTCCGGGAAGTCGCGGAACAGCTTCTTCGGCGTCGTCGGAGAGCCTTTGAATATGTAGGTGAACGGGATCATCGACTCCTCAGCGAGCCTGAGATCGCTCCAGCAGGCGATGGTGTTGAAGCCCCAGTCAGCAAGACGCGATTTGCATAGCTTGCAGAATACCTCGTACCAGTCGGCGCTGAAAACGCGGTAGAGATTGTATTTGTGGAATGAGAAGAAATTGCAGTCGAGGTCTCTCCAGCCCACGCTGCCTCTCGGCGGGAGATACTCGCAGAGCTTCTTTATTCCGGTGAGATTGCAGTCACCGTCGATGGTCACGCAGTCGAGCCCCTTTGAGAAGAAAGCGCAGCCGTCCGGATCGACGAGCCACCAGCGGCTGCCGTCGTTTTCGAGCCGGAAGAAGCCGGTCGCTCCGAAGCGCAGGGACTTGAGTCCTCCATAGGGCGAAAGGCTGTCTGTTTCAAGCCCCGAAAGGTCAGCCTTTGCAAGCTCGTCGGTGAGCCTTGCTTTCATCTCGGCGATGGAGCGCGTCTTTCCCGGCCAGTCGGTGCAGAGCTTCTGTCCGAGCCCGTCGACCAGCTTTACGTCCGGGAGAGGGTAGTCGGGCTCCTCGTCGGCGATATGGAGATCTCTTATGACAAAGTCAGCCTCGCGGAGCTGATCTCCCGCTTCCATTACGAAATACCTGACGTCAGAGGTAGGCATCGGACGCCCGAAGGTCACGGTCTTGAGCTTGCCCGGCGTCCTCGGGAGAAAGAGCACCCGTCCGTTCAGAAAATCAAACGGCAGAGCGATCCGGGTCATCAGATGCGGCAGGAGTCCGATCTTGAATCCGATGAACCGTCCGTCCTCAGCCTCAAAGCGCCAGAGAAATCCGGCGGAATCGTCGGTCAGATTTTCAATGTCGGCGACGAGGAATTTCCCGCTGCCGCAGGAGAATGGCACGCGGATGCGTCCCGAGCCTCTTTCAAAGGTGAAGCGCTCTCCGGCGCATTTGACCTTGTCGAGCATGGAGTCTTCGATGATCAGATTTTTCATAGAGTGACAGCCCTTTCTGAGGAAACGCCGATAATTCAGCATATTCCCGATTATTTTTTTAGATTATACCACATCCGGCGCCGAATTTCAAACTTTTACGGAAGAATTAAACAAATGTTCACAAAAAAATCTCCGCTTTTATTGAAATAAGTCTGTTCATGTGATATAATAAATTGATAATACCAGAATCCGAAGGAATCCGAAAGGAGAAACCAATAATGAACAGTCCTGAAAAGCCGGCGCTCATCGACTTCGGCGACCGGCTCACAGCCGAGACGCTGCTCGGCGTCAGCTATTCGCCGCGGGTTTATCAGACGCATGACAATGTCTCGCGCGGGATCTGCGAGATCCGCGTCTGCGGCGTGAATCTCGCCTGCACCGCCTATTCGATCGACGGCGGAAGGTTCGCTCAGGGAGTGCTCGTCAACCGACGCGACGGCTCGCCGAGCCTGATCCTGACAAACGGCGACACCCGCGCGTCGCAGTCAGAGCTCGCCGAAGCGGTCGACTACTGGGAGAGCCCCAACGACAACCGGATATTCTGTCTGCACGAAAAGTCCTGCGGAGCGGTCGTTTTCACCGGCGACGGCGAGCAGAGAAAATATCTGATGATCAGAATGAATCTCGGACACTGCGGTCTGCCAAAGGGTCACATCGAAAAATTCGAGACCGAGGAGATGGCGGCTGTCCGCGAGATCCGCGAGGAGACCGGAGTCGACGCAAAGCTCATCCCCGGCTTCCGCGAGACGGTCGAGTATCCGATTTCGGCTAAGACACGGAAAATGTCGGTCTATTTCGTCGGACGCTTTGACGGCGGCGACGTGAGGATACAGGAGTCGGAGATCAAAAGTTACCGTCTCTGTCCCTACGCTGAGGCGCGGGAGTTCATCACTCACGACAACGACCGGGCGGTATTTGACTCGGCAGTAGCCTGGCTGAACGAGCGGGGCTATTGATGACAGCTGTTGTGCAACGTATGTTGCTCAATCCTTTGGGCTGACGTCGATCTTGTCAAAGATGGACTTTACCGGGATCAGCTCGGCTCCATCGAAGCTGAGCGGACGGCGGTTGAGGTTCCTCGCCGGGACTATTATCCGTCTGAATCCGAGCCGGACTGCCTCCGAGACGCGCTGCTCAAAGTTCTGCACCGCGCGGCACTCGCCCGCAAGCCCTATCTCGCCGATAGCTATCAGATCGTCGGCGACCGGCTCGTCGCGTATCGAGCTTATAAGCGACATTGCGACCGCGAGATCTGCCGCCGGTTCGTCGATGTGAAGTCCGCCGATGACGTTCAGATATGCGTCGTTGACCGAGAATCTGTAGCCGAGCCGCTTTTCGAGCACCGCTAAGATCAGGCACATCCGGTTGTAGTCGATGCCGTTGGAGGTCCGACGCGGAGACGGATAGCTCGTCTGGGCTACAAGCGCCTGAACCTCGGCGATGATCGGGCGCGTACCCTCCATGACGCAGACTGCGCAGTTGCCCGAGACGCCCTTGGGACGCCCCTCGAGCAGCGCTTCGGACGGGTTCGTGACCTCCTCAAGCCCGCAGTCGGACATTTCGAACATTCCGATCTCGTTCGTCGAGCCGAAGCGGTTCTTGATCGCGCGGATTATCCGGTAGGAGCGGAGCTTCTCGCCCTCAAAGTAGAGCACCGCGTCGACCATATGCTCGAGCACCTTTGGCCCGGCGATGCCGCCCTCCTTGTTGACGTGTCCGACCATAATGACCGAGACGCCCTCGTTCTTCGCCTTGGATATGAACGCGAGCGCGGTCTCGCGGACCTGAGTGACGCTTCCGGGCGCGCTGGCGATATGCTCGTCGAACATAGTCTGGATCGAGTCGACGATCACGACGTCCGGGTGCAGCTTGTCGATCTGCGGGATTATGCGCGAGACGTTCGATTCGGTCAGCACATAGAGGCTCTTACCGGTAACGCCGAGCCGCTTTGCGCGCAGCTTGAGCTGTCCCTGCGATTCCTCTCCGGAGACGTAGAGCACCTTGCGTTCGCCCGAGCCGGTCGGCTCGCAGAGCGACGACGAGATCTGCAAAAGCAGCGTGGATTTTCCGATACCCGGCTCTCCGGCGAGCAGAACGACCGAGCCGTGTACCAGCCCTCCGCCGAGCACCCGGTCGAGCTCGCCCATTCCGGTGGTCGAGCGTATGAAGTCGGGCAGCTCGAGCTCGTCAAAGCGGACGACCTCGGACTCATATTCGGGCGCGAGACGCTTAATCGAGCGCGCCGCTGCCGAGACCTGAGTCTCGACGATCGGCTCGCCCTCCTCCATAGTGTTCCAGGCGCCGCAGGAGGGGCATTTCCCGTACCATTTTGAAGTCGTATGTCCGCATTCGGAGCAGGTAAAGACAGATTTTGGAGTTTTCATGATCGCTTTTTCCTTGAAATTGATGTTTCTTACATTATAATATATTCTGCGCGATTTGTCAACCGTCAGAAAAAATAAATTGAGAAATTTCAAAAAACCTATTGACAAATGATTTCTGTTGTGGTATAATATTATACGTTGAAGGGAAGACCTGAGACAAACCAATATGCGAGAGTGGCGGAATTGGCAGACGCGCACGTTTGAGGTGCGTGTGGTTACACCATACGGGTTCAAGTCCCGTCTCTCGCACCAGAGCGCCCGAAGCATCGGACGCTTATTTTTTTTAGAAAATCCTGGAGAGGTGTAAACCCGCTCGTCAAAAATATATTCGAACAAGGAGAGTTATCATGTCGAAAATCATTCTTACCGGAGACCGTCCGACCGGAAAGCTCCATATCGGTCACTACATCGGCTCATTGAAGCGCCGCGTCGCGCTGCAGAATTCGGGCGAATTTGACGCTATCAATATCATGATCGCCGACGCTCAGGCGCTGACCGACAACTTCGACAACCCTGAGAAAATACGCCAGAACATCATCGAGGTTGCGCTCGACTATCTGTCCGCCGGGATCGACCCGTCGAAAACGACTATCCTGATCCAGTCTATGATCCCCGAGCTGACCTTCTACTATATGAATCTCGTCACCGTTTCGCGTCTCCAGAGAAATCCGACCGTCAAGGCTGAAATCCAGATGCGCAACTTCGAGACGAGTATCCCGGTCGGCTTCTTCTGCTACCCGATCAGTCAGGCGGCGGATATCACCGCGTTCAAGGCTAACGTCGTTCCGGTCGGAGAGGATCAGCTCCCGATGCTTGAGCAGACTCGCGAGATCGTCAGAAAATTCAACGACACCTATCACTGCAATGTCCTCGTCGAGCCCGAGGCTCAGTTAGCCGCCGAATCTGCCGCTCGCAGACTGCCCGGAACCGACGGCAGCGCAAAGATGTCGAAGTCGCTCGGCAACTGCATCTACCTCTCCGATACGCCCGCAGACGTCAAGACCAAGGTCATGAGTATGTACACCGATCCCGATCACATCAAGATCACCGACCCCGGCAAGGTCGAGGGCAACACGGTGTTCACCTATCTCGACGCTTTCTCGAAGCCCGAGCATTTCGCCGAGTATCTGCCCGACTACGCGAACCTCGACGAGCTCAAGGATCATTATCGCCGCGGCGGGCTCGGAGACGTCAAGGTCAAGAAGTTCCTGCTCGCCGTCCTCGAGGAAGAGCTGTCGCCGATCCGCGCACGCAGGGCAGAGTACCAGAAGGACATCGCCGGAGTTTATGAAATTCTCAAAGCCGGAACCGAGAAAGCTCGCGAGGTCGCCGCTCAGACTCTCGACGAGGTGCGCTCGGCGATGAAGATCAACTACTTCACCGACGCCGCTCTGATCGCGGAGCAGGCTGAGAAGTACAAGGCTTAACAAGAAATCCGCCCTCGGGCGGATTTTTTATATGAACGGTCGGCGGTCGAGGACGAGCTTCATTGGGAAGTCGGTGATCAGCTCGCCGCGCAGAGTCTGCTGTAGCTCGGCGAGCGCGCAGACCGCTCCGAACAGCATATGCAGGTC
>CACXED010000132.1 GCA_902766575.1 uncultured Ruminococcus sp.
CAGCCGCTTCGGCTCGGTCAGGGTCGAGAAGCTCCACTCTATCGAGCGTTTCTCCCACGTCATGCACATCGGCTCGACGGTCCGCGGGGAGATCAGACCCGACCGCGACGCTCTCGACGCCATCGAAGCCGTTCTGCCCGCCGGAACTCTCTCGGGCGCGCCGAAGATACGAGCCTGCCAGCTCATCGGCGAGCTTGAGAACAACAAGCGCGGCATCTACGGCGGAGCGATCGGCTACATCGACTTCACCGGCAACATGGACACCTGCATCGCGATCCGCATCGCCTACAAGAAGAACGGCAAGGTATTCGTCCGGAGCGGCGCGGGTATCGTCGCCGACTCTGTACCGGACAGGGAATACGAGGAGTGCATCAACAAGGCGAAAGCGGTCGTCAACGCTCTTAAGCTCGCACAGGAGGCGGACATATGATTCTACTTATTGATAACTACGACAGCTTTTCGTACAATCTCTATCAGCTCGTCGGGGAGATCGACCCCGATATCCGCGTTATCCGCAACGACGAGATGACTGTCGCCGAGATTGAACAGCTCGCGCCCGACCGGATTATCCTCTCGCCCGGACCGGGCAGACCCTGCGACGCGGGAATAATCGTCGAGGCGGCCCGGACGGTCTGCACCGGGATACCGACGCTCGGCGTCTGTCTCGGGCATCAGGCGATCTGCGAGGCGTTCGGAGCTACGATCACCTACGCCAAGCGGCTCATGCACGGCAAGCAGTCGAGAGTGACGCTCGACAATTCCTGCCCGCTCTTTGACGGCTGTCCCGAAAGCGCCCTCGTCGCGAGATATCACTCCCTCGCCGCCGACCCGGACACGATGCCCGACTGTCTGAAGATCACCGCTCTCACCGACGACGGCGAGATAATGGCGGTCAAGCACCGCGACTATCCGATCTACGGCGTGCAGTTCCATCCCGAGTCGATAATGACTCCCGACGGCAGAAAGATGCTGAACAACTTCATAAACAATATCGGTTAAGGAAAGGAAAAAAGTCATGATCAAGGAAGCAATAGTCAAGATAGTAAACAAGGGAGACCTCACCTACGACGAGGCTTACGCCGTCATGAACGAGATCATGAGCGGCGAGACCACTCCAACTCAGAACGCCGCTTTCTTAGCCGCCCTCTCGACCAAGAGCGCCAAGGCCGAGACCACCGACGAGATCGCAGGCTGCGCCGCGGCTATGCGCGCTCACGCGACTAAGGTCGAGACCGGCATGGACGTTTTCGAGATCGTCGGAACCGGCGGAGACGGAGCTCACAGCTTCAACATCTCGACCACCTCGGCGCTCGTAGCCGCGGCGGGCGGCATGAAGGTCGCAAAGCACGGCAACCGCGCGGCTTCATCCCAGTGCGGAACGGCCGACTGCCTCGAAGCCCTCGGCGTTAATATCCAGCAGAGCCCCGAGCGCTGCGTCGAGCTGCTCCGGGAGGTCGGAATCTGCTTCTTCTTCGCGCAGAAGTACCACACCTCGATGAAATACGTCGGTCCGATACGCAAGGAGCTGGGCTTCCGGACGGTGTTCAACATCCTCGGCCCGCTGACCAATCCCGCAAAGCCCTCGATGCAGCTGCTCGGAGTCTACGACGAGTATCTCGCCGCTCCGCTGGCACAGGTGCTGATAAATCTCGGCGTAAGACGCGGAATGGTCGTCTACGGTCGGGACAAGTTAGACGAGATATCGCTCTCGGCTCCGACCGCGGTCTGCGAGATACGCGACGGCTGGTTCAAGTCCTACACGATAGTTCCCGAGGACTTCGGCTTTGAGCGCTGCACAAAGGACGATCTGCGCGGCGGCTCTCCGGCTGAGAACGCGCAGATAACCCTCGATATCCTCGGCGGAGAAAGGGGTCACAAGCGCAACGCGGTGCTGATGAACGCCGGAGCCGCGCTCTACATCGGCGGCAAGGCCGACAGCATGAAGGACGGCATCGCCCTTGCCGCCGAGCTTATCGACTCGGGAAAGGCGCTCGACACGCTGAAGCGCTTCATCGAGGTCAGCAACCGTCCCGAAAAGAACGCCTGAGAGGAAAACGCAATGACTATACTCGATGAGCTCGCCG
>CACXED010000133.1 GCA_902766575.1 uncultured Ruminococcus sp.
CCTCCGAGCCCTTTGACCCGTTCCGGCGGATGGCTTATCACGGCTGGGAGTGCGATCCCTCAACCGGCTTCGCCGACGCAGAAATGTCCGCCGGACTTGACGGCTATCTGTCGGGACTCGCCGACACAGATCACGCCGTCATAAAGGCAAAGGCCTTTGCCTATGTGCTCGACCATATGCGCTTCGCTGTCGACGGGCACGATTATTTTCCCTGCCTTTACAACTGGAACCGGCCGCTGAACTCCCTCACGATAAACAGGTGGCTCGGAGAGGTGAAGCGCGGCGTTGACTCGGAGCGCTATCTTGGCGAATACGTCGGAACCGGCGACGTCACTGTCTGGATGGACTACGACCACTCGGTACCCGACTGGAACGCGCTCTATGAGCTCGGCTTTGCGGGCGTAAGAAAACGCGCGGCAGAGTATCGCGAAAAAAAGGAGAACCTGACCGAAAAGGAGCGCGGCTATTACGAGTCGATCGACATCGAATACTCGGCGATACTGCGGCTCATCGCGAGACTGCGCAGATACGCGGACGAGCAGAGCTTTGAAAAGGCTCCGATCATCGCCGAGAGCCTCGGCAATCTGCTTGACGGCGCTCCAAAGACGATGTACGATCGGCTGATGCTGATCTATCTGTACTTCATGCTGTCCGAGAGCGTCGACTCCTATCAGGTGCGCTCGCTCGGAAGCGGGCTCGACCATGATCTCGATAAGCCTTACAAGGCGGATCTCGCTGCCGGACGCTTCACAAAAGAGCAGCTCGACTGCTTCATCGGGTATTTTCTGATGCAGTTCTCGGCGATCGGCAACTACTGGGGACAGCCCTTTTACATCGGAGGACGCGGACGGGTCTGCGATATGTCCTATAAGCTGCTCGACGTCTACGATGCGCTCGATATCTACAATCCCAAGATACAGGTCAAATACTCGTCCGACACGCCGCGGGAATTTCTCGAAAGGATCTGCGATATGATCCGCCGGGGACACTCGAGCTTCGTCTTTGTCTGCGAGGACAATATCCTGCGCTCCTTTGAGTCTCGCGGAGTCAGCCGGGAGCGCGCCGCCGACTTCGATGTCAAGGGCTGCTATGAGTTCGCGCTGAGAGCCGGGGAATTTTCAACCGCGCCTTTCTATGTGAATCTGCTCGGCTCTGTCGTCAGAGCGCTCGGCTCAGCCGAGGAAGCCGACGGCTACGCGGCGCTTGAAAAGGAATATTTCAATCAGCTCGAAAGGATCTTTGAAGGCGGTATCGCCTGCTGCAATGAGATGGAGAGCTTTATCGGAGACGTGAACCCCTCGCCGATGCTCTCCGCGACGATAACGAGAAGCCTTGAAACCGCCCGGGACGCCTATGCCGACGGAGCGGAGCTGAATACGACGGCGATCATTGTCGGCGGGCTCGGCTCGGCGGTCGACGCGCTGATGGCGGTAAAGACGCTGGTCTTTGACGAGAAGAAGCTCACTCTGAACAGGCTGAAGCAGATACTTGGAGAGAACTGGTCGGACGAAAGGCTCCGCGCAAGGGCGCTGAACTGCCCTCACAAATTCGGCTGCGGAGACCACGAGTCTGACGAACTGGCGGCAAGGATCGCGGATTTCGTCGCGTCCTATCAGGGCAGACCCAACTCGCGCGGAGGATACTACAAGGTCGCGCTCCACTCGGCAAGGCAGTACATCGAGCAGGGCAGACGGATCCCGGCGACTCCCGACGGACGGCTCGCGGGCGAGGAAACGAGCAAGAACAGCTCTCCGACTCAGGGCATGGACCGCAAGGGAGTCACCGCGCTGATCAACTCGGCGCTCGCGATAAAGCCGTGGCGCTTTACCGAGGGCTATGGTCTCGACATCATGCTCCATCAGAGCGCGGTCAGCGGCGACGACGGGCTTGACGCGATGCTCGGACTTCTGGCGGCATACGAGCTCGGCGGCGGTTCGACGATGCAGTTCAACGTCACCGACGCCGCCGTGCTCCGCGAAGCGCAGAGGCATCCCGAAAAATACCGGAATCTGCAGATCCGCGTCTGCGGCTGGAACGCGCTCTGGACTAATATGTCAAAAGCCGAGCAGGACAAATATATCGAAAGGGCTGAGCATCTCCAATGAACGACACACAAACCGGCATGGTGACGGATATCAAGCGCTTCGCCGTCCACGACGGAGACGGTATCCGCACGACGGTATTTCTCAATGGCTGTCCGCTGAGATGTATCTGGTGCCACAATCCCGAAAGCCTGTCGGAAAAGCCTGCGCTCGCTTTCTACGGCGAAAAATGCGTAAACTGCGGAGAATGTGCCGCAGTCTGTCCGAACGGCGCTCACAGTCTGAAAGACGGGAGACACGAGTTCGACCGTCGGCTCTGCACCGCCTGCGGGAAGTGCGGGCAGGAATGTCCGGTCGGCGCGCTGAAGCTCTACGGCAGGAGGATGAGCGTCGGAGAGGTAATGGAGACTATCCTTGAGGATCGGCTCTTTTACAAGGTCTCGGGCGGAGGAATGACCCTCTCGGGCGGAGAGCCGACTCTCCAGCCGGAATTTGCTCTCGCGCTGCTCAGAGCGGCAAAGGAGAATGAGCTCGACACGGCGCTCGACACCTGCGGATATGCTCCGCGCGAGACCTTTGAGTCGATGCTGCCGTTCACCGATACCTTTCTGTTCGATGTGAAGCACTGCTCGGACGAGGGCTATCTGAGCTGCACCGGCAGACCCGGAAAGCCGATCTTTGAAAATCTGCGCTTTCTGTCCGACTCGGGCGCAAAAATCGAGATACGGATACCGCTCGTCCCGGGCTTCAACGACAGCGACGAGACTCTCTGCGGGATCGGAGAGCTGCTGTCAGAGATCAGAACGACAAAGGTCAGACTGCTCCCCTATCACAGCTACGCGCGCTCGAAATACGCGGCGCTCGGACTCGACGACACGCTTCCCCTCGCCGTCAGCCCGGACGGAGCAAAACTCGAAGCCGCCGCTGCGCTGCTTTGTAAATATAATCTGAACATTATATTATAACAAATTAAGGCAACACCGCACAATTCTAAGTGCGGAGATGCGCAGAAATTTTTTCGTCAGACGATACAAAGAATCCGATCAGTTGCTTTGCAACTGCGGCAGGGTACCGCCCCTGTCAAGGATTTTTGTGAAGTATGA
>CACXED010000134.1 GCA_902766575.1 uncultured Ruminococcus sp.
GCGGAAGTCGTGCTTGACTATCGCGTAGGGAACTATCTTCTCGCCCGAAGCCGTCCATTCTTCCATCATGTCGGTGAGCTGAGACCGATATTCGGGCGTCAGCCTGATGAGCTTCAGCTTCATTTGTCATTCTCCTTTCGGCTCTGAGCCGAGCCTGCCGAGATACCAGCCGAAAACGCCGTCCTTTTTCGCGAGCCAGCCCCGGCTCGTCCTTTCGACGAGCGAGAGGATATCCCCCGGCTCGACCGGAAGCATATAGTCGGTATAGTCCCTCGCGCGGTCGTCGCGGTAGATATATTTGTTCGGAATCCAGACCTCATGTCCGGTCGAAAGGTGGCGTATCAGGCTGAAATCGTCGTGCTTTTCGAGCGTTTCGATTTTATTGTCTGTCCACCTGATATTTACCGGATCACGCGACGGCTCCTGACTGTCGAGCGCAGTCGCTGTCGGCAGATTGTCGGCACAGATAAAGGTATTTTCGCTTATGTCCGCGTCGATATCCGGAATTATCAGCAGATTGAGCTGACCGTATTCCTTTATTCCGCAGCCGCCGTCGACAGCGATTATTTTTCGCTCTGTATCTGTTTTGGGATTGCAGCAGGCGATTTTGTCATCGTAAAGCGTTGTCGGATAGTGACCTACGACGACATATTTTTCAAACGCCGGAGCTTCGGCGTAGAAGTTATCGTATTTGAGCAGCTCGAACAGCCCGCGCCGCTCATTTGCGGCGATATCGGTATCGCGCAGCCCGCCGTGGACGAACACATATTTCTGCGTCTCGAGCAGCGTCGGCAGCCCGGATAAAAATTCAAGCTCGGGTCTGAAATGCTCTGTGACCCTGTCCTTGATAGAAAGAACGTCAGCCGGACTTTTGCAGATAACGCCGAGCTCGGCGGTCATTTCGTCCCACATACAGCCTGTCCAGCTTCGTATGCTTTCAAGATAATTGTAAAATTCCTCCGCGTTCTCCACGCAGAGACTGTCGATCATCAGTACCCGCCACGCGTCGACGTTTCCGAGGAGCGGTATCACATTTCCGCCCTCGCAGAGCTTCATAACGAGCCTCAGCGCGCCGAGGCTGTCCGGCCCCTTTTCCACGATATCGCCGACTATCACCAAAAGGTCGTCAGCCGTGAAGCCCGCGTCCGAGAGCAGTCTTTTCAACAGCTCCGGGTGTCCGTGGATATCGCTCGTCACGAGGATCCTGCGCCCTCTGTCGATATCGCGGCGCAGGAATTTCATTTCGGGATGCTTCAGCTCCATATCAGTCACCCGAAAGCAGAGCCATCGGCGAGTCCGCGCCGGCGCCTGTCCACTCGTCAAGGAAGACGAGCAGAGCCCCTCGCATATCCTCGCAGCCGTAGCCCGGCTTTATCGAATAGCCGCTGTCGGTCATATCGGAGAGCAGCGAGTCGACCGCCTTATTGAAGCGCCTCAGATATTCGTGCTCTCCCTCGCTGAGCCTGCCGTCGGAAAGCAGGCTTTTCACCTGCATACCGTTCACCGCCGAGTTCATTCTTCCGCCGAAGATCGTCGCCAGCAGGTCGAAGCCGCTGCCGTCGGGAGTCGTTTTCCCATCTCCGGAGAGACTCTCGAGCAGCCGCAGAGACGTGTCGATGCGCATAAGAGCCTCGGGAACCCCGGCGATTATTCCCGGCTCGTCGATCTCCTCGTAGCGCGGGAGATTCAGGCTGATTATCTGGAGCGACGAGAAGATATTGTCCGCACATTCGTTCTTTACCCGGGTGAGCCTTGTCTGCGCTCCGGCGAGCAGCGCGGTCAGCGTCACGACCGCCGCGGCGAGGAGCACTGTCAGTATAACTGCGCTCCGCCGGACAGCGGAGCTTTTTTGAGTGTTTTCAGCTTTCATAATAAAGAGCCGGACCTGCCTTTCAGGGCTCAGACGAGCCGCAGCTCCCTTGCGGCGCGTTCCCAGTACTCCTCGGGGAGCACCGAGCTGCCGTCGAAGCGCTCGGAAGCGGCTATTCTCCACGCGAGGGCGACGCAGCGGGCGGCGTTGTCGCGCTCCTCGTACATATCGCGGATTATGCACTTAGCCCAGACGCCGGATTTCGCGGCAAGCCCGCTGCGGTAGAATTCGCGCTCCATGCGGCGCTTGTCGTAGTCGACGATGTAGGTCTTATAGCGCCAGATCCCGCGCTTGGGCTCGAGCATCAGAAATTTCGCGCCGGGATGGATATCGTGGGGAAGCCCGATGCTCGGACAGAAGATCAGCCGTTTTCCGCAGGCCTCGGCAACTCCGCCGCGATGGGTGTGTCCGCAGAGCAGCACGCTCCCGTTGATTTCCGAGAGATAGCGCTCGATGAGAGCCGGGCGGTTCATTATCCATTCCTTGGTGGCTCTGGGAGAGCCGTGGCAGGCGGTGATGACCGGAAGTCCCTCGGCAGGCCTGACGTCGAGCGACGCGGGCATAGCGGCAAATGCGTCGAGATCACAGGGCGCGAGGTTTTCAAAGGTATAGAGCAGAGAACCGCTCGACGACGAGTGACGCCAGCCGTCGTCGGGATTTTCGCGGTGACGGAGCATATAGTCCTCGCGGTTGCCCCTGACAAACCAGCAGGGAAACGCGGCGCGGCACTCGTCGAGGAGATAGAGCGTCCTCTGCGGGTAGGGAAAGTCGGTGAGGTAGTCTCCGAGGAAGATTATCCCGTCGGGCCTCAGCTTGTCGATCATACAGAGCGCGTTCTCGAGAGCCATGAAGTTTGA
>CACXED010000135.1 GCA_902766575.1 uncultured Ruminococcus sp.
CGGGCAAAGATCACGGCCGGGCTGCTCGATTCCTGCCCGACGGTGAAGTACGTCTCGGCGCTCGGAACCGGCTTTGACATGATCGACGTCGAAGCCTGCCGATCAAGAGGAGTGGCGGTTGTGAATATCCCCGACTATTCGGCGGCGTCGGTGGCGCAGCTGACGATCCAGTTCCTGCTCGCGCTGAGCTCTGATCTCGACGGAATACGCGGGATCGTGACCTCTGGGATGTGGACGGGCGTTCCGGGCTACAGATACGATATGATAAATTATACCGAGCTTGCCGGTCAGACGCTCGGACTTATCGGCTGCGGAAGCATCGGCGGCAGGGTAGCGGCGATAGGCTCGGCGCTCGGGATGAGAGTCCTTGCGCACACGGCGCATCCTCACGAGTACAGCGAGAGCGTCAGCTATGTCGCCCTCGACAGGCTGCTTGCCGAGTCGGACGTGATCTCGCTGCACTGTCCGCTGAACGACTCGACCCGAGGAATGGTAAACGGCGCTTTTCTCGGGCGCATGAAGCCGGGAGCAAAGCTCATCAACACCTCGCGCGGAGCCGTGCTCGACGAGAGAGCCGTCGCCGACGCGCTGAACTCGGGCAGACTCTCCGGAGCGGCGCTCGACGTGCTCGCAGCCGAGCCGGCGAGACCAGACAATCCGCTCCTGACCGCAAAGAACTGCATTATCACGCCTCACATCGCGTGGGCGAGCAGAGCCGCCAGAAAGCGTCTGCTCGCGGTCATAGACGCCTCGCTCGACAGCTATACCAGAACCGGAGTCGGGCTGAACCGGATCGTCTGAAATTACATATTTATAACAAATCGGGGAAGGCTCTTGCGGCGTTTCCGGAAATATGCTATAATCATATCGAACCGTCGGCGGGTCGCTCCGAAAGTAGCTCCGCAGTCCTGCAAACGGCTTTGCCGCGATTGTATCGGAGACGGTTTCAGAATTCGCGGGTTCGAATCCCGCCTGAGCCTTTTTGGCTCTGCCAGTGGTTTGCATTTAGGGCGTAAGCCCTCATTTGATCATCCCGGAACTCCGGGAAAAACGCAGGGGAGATTCCCTGAAGCTCCGGCTTCGGCGCGCAGAACGCTCTGCCGGAGGGAGGATACCGCGCTTTGCCGACCTGCGGCAGGCAAGGAGTCCCGCGGTCCGGCTTATTTGCCGTTCCGACCGGCCCGAGCCTCCCGCAATACGCGGGCGCTCAATCCCTCCGCCGCGTTCTGCGCGCGGGATATCCCCATATTTTTATGAAAGGATGTGACTCCGATGCTCAAGGTCACAATAAACGAAAATCAGCGCGGTCTGCTCTACAAAAGCGGCCGTTTCTCCGGAATCCTGACGCCCGGGAGCTATTTTTATCTCGGCGCGGCTGAGGTCGAGCTGCTCCCGGTCGACGAATACATACGCCCGTCACGCTGCACGCTCGAGACGCTGACCTCCGACCCGGCGGCGTCGAAGTCGATAAATATACTGAATGTCCCAGACGGCTGCGTTGCGCTGCACTATCTCGACGGCAGCTTCAGGGAGCTGCTCAGAGCCGGAAATTACGCGTTTTTCAGGGTCGGCGCTCACCGCTTCAAGCTGATCGACATCTCCGAGCCGCGGATTGCCGACGAGGCTCTGCGCGTCGTTGACAAGCTGCCGCCGGACTCGTATACCGAGATCAATGTCGGCGAATTCGAGCGCGGACGGCTCTGCTACGACAACCGGTTCGTCGGGCTGCTCGAGCCCGGACGCTATTATTTCTGGAACGGCGCGGTCAGAGTCTCCTGCGAGACTGTCGATATCCGCAAAAGGCAGTATACGGTCGCCGGACAGGAGCTGCTGACGTCGGACAAGATCTCCATCCGGATCAGCTTTGTATTCTGCGCGACGGTGACAGATCCAAAGCGCGCGTCGGAAGCGGCGGACTTTGTCGGGCAGCTCTATACGGCTGTTCAGCTTGCGATGCGCGATTATGTGGGCGCGCACACGCTCGACGAGATCCTTGCGGGACGGGAGGGACTGTCGGAATTTGCCGCCGGAAAGCTCGCAAAAAAGGCGGAGGAGCTGTTCGTCGAGGTCGGCGACGCCGGAGTCAGGGATATAATCCTCCCCGGCGAGATACGCGACATCATGAACACCGTCCTCACCGCTGAGAAGCGCGCTCAGGCTAACGTCATCACCCGGCGCGAGGAGGTCGCTTCGACCCGCTCGCTGCTCAACACCGCAAAGCTGATGGACGAGAACAAGACCCTCTACCGTCTCAAGGAGCTCGAGTACCTCGGAAAGATCTGCGAGCAGGTAGGGAGCATAACGCTCTCGGGACAGGGAGATATACTCGCTCAGCTGGCGGCTCTGATCGGATCGGATAAAAAGTAAAATCGGCGGCATATCACAGACAGGGCTCTGCGATATGCCGCTGAATTTTGTGAAAAAGGCTGAAATTTTATAAAATCCTTGACATCAGCCGCACACTGTGATATAATGATGAAGAAATAACGCTACGACACGATACACAGCGCAGGTGCTTTGATACGAAACGAAGCGCGGCGTCCGGCTGTATCGTTTTTTAATTCGCGTCGGAAGCCGCGCTCTGCGGTCCGGCGCGATTTTTATTCGCAGAGCCGAAATCGGTATAAAAGCTCCGGCTGACGTGCCCCGGCGTCTCAAAGGAGAAAACAAAAAATGGAAGTAACCAAAACAAACTCATTTCTCGAAAGCGAGAGCATCGGGCGGCTGATGGTGAAATACTCGCTGCCCTGCATAATCTCGCTGCTGGTCGGCGCGCTCTATAACATCGTCGACCAGATTTTCATCGCCAACGCCGATTACCTCGGCTCCTACGGCAATTCGGCGAACACGTCGGTCTTTCCGCTGACGGTGATAGCCCTCGCGATCGCGACGATGATCGGCGACGGCTGCTGCGCCTTTTCGAGCATCAGTCTCGGCGCGGGAGACCGGGAGCGCGCGGGAAAGGGAACCGGCGGCTCGGTGACGGTGATAACGATCTCGGGAATAGTGCTCGCGGCGATCTATCTCGCCTTCTCTGAGCCGATACTGATGGCCTTCGGAGCGAACGTGAATCCCGAAACCCTTGCGATGGCAGAGGAATATTTCTTCACGATCTCGCTCGGAATACCGTTCTATATGTTCGGACAGGCGCTCAACCCGATAATCCGCTCTGACGGCAGTCCGCGCTATGCTATGGCGACGCTGCTTGCCGGAGCGCTCACAAACTGCGTTCTCGACCCGATATTCATCTTTCCGATGAAGCTCGGCATGACCGGAGCGGCTTTGGCGACGGTGATCGGACAGGTGATTTCGGCGCTGCTTGCGTTTTTCTATCTGTTCCGGATGAAGACGGTAAGGCTCAGCCGGAGCTGCCTTGTCCCGGATTTCAGGCTGATGAAAAGGATAATTCAGCTCGGCATGACGAGCTTCCTTTCGCAGATA
Organism: uncultured Ruminococcus sp.; assembly: GCA_902766575.1. Lineage (GTDB taxonomy): Bacteria > Bacillota > Clostridia > Oscillospirales > CAG-272 > Flemingiibacterium. Next base: position 3,442 of record CACXED010000135.1, read on the forward strand.
TCAATAGTCTTTTCGATGGCGGCCGTGCTGAACGTCTGCCACATATACGGCGCACGAGATCCGATATTCGGACAGCCTGAGTATTCGCAGATCCCTACGGCGGTCGTGGGGATAGTCATGAAGTTCTTCCAGATCGTCATTTCGATCGCAGTCGGACTGTCGGCGGGCTGTATACCCATCGCGGGCTATAACGTCGGAGCCGGACGGAACGACCGGATACGCGAGCTGATGAAGAAGCTGCTCCTTGCCGAAGCGGCAGTCGGACTTGCCGCGACTATCATTTTCGAGCTTTTCCCGGAGCGGATAATCGGCATATTCGGCGCGTCGGGCGAGAGTATCCACTACACTGAGTTCGCGGTGAGATGTATCCGGCTCTATCTCTGCACGCTGACGCTCTCCTGCGTCAACAAGGGGACGTTCATATTTCTCCAGTCGCTGGGAAAGGCTCTGCCGTCGGCGCTGCTGTCGATGCTGAGAGAGGTCGGCTTCGGAGTGGGACTGGTGCTGCTCCTGCCGGTATGGATGGGGCTCGACGGCGTGCTCTGGTTCATGGCGATAGCCGACGTGCTGACCTTCGCCGCAGTGGCAGCCGTCGATATGAAGATTTACCGGGGGCTGAAGCAGCCCTCCGAAATCGCCGGAAAAAGTAAAAATTCCTGACAACGGCTTGACATACATGGAGTTTTATTATATAATGATATAGTTGATTTTTTCTCATATCGAAAGGAAACCATCATGCTGAGACGATTTATCTCATATTATAAACCGCATATGCGTCTGTTTGCCGCCGACATGGCGGCCTCGCTGCTGATCTCGCTTATCGGGATAGTCTATCCGATGATAACGCGGAGGATGCTCAACGATCTGATCCCCAACCGGGAGTACAGGCTGATAGTCATTTTCGGAATCGGTCTGCTCGGAGTTTATGTGATACGGATGCTGCTCAACTATTTCGTGCAGTATTACGGTCACGTCATGGGAGTCAGGATGCAGGCGCAGATGCGCTCGGATATGTTCGTCCATCTTGAAAAGCTGCCCTACGGCTACTACGACGAGCACGAGACCGGAAAGATCATGTCCCGCATGACAAACGATCTCATGAATATCTCCGAGCTCGCTCACCACGGCCCGGAGAATCTGATCGTCTCTACCGTTTCGATAATCGTTTCCTTTGTTTACCTCGCCCGGATAGATCTGAGACTGACGCTGATCATCTTTGCCTGCGTGCCGTTTCTGCTGCTGATCTCGATGGCGCTCAGGACGAAGATGCGGGACGCGTTCAAGCGCTCGCGGGAGTCGGTCTCGATCATAAACGCCGCGCTTGAATCGAGCATTGCCGGTATCCGCGTCACCAAGGCCTTCACCAACGCCGAGCGCGAGCGCGAAAAGTTTGAGGAGGGCAACGGCGAGTTCGTGACTGCAAGACGCGCCGCTTACAAGGCCATGGGTCAGTTCCACGCCGGAACCGCCTTTATAACCGATGTATTCAACGTGGTCGTGCTGATAGCCGGAGGACTTTTCCTCTACAGCGGCGAGATACTTTTCGGCGATTACTCGGCGTTCATCGTGTCGGTGAACCTGTTCGTTTCGCCGGTCATGACGCTTATCAACTTCATGGAGCAGTATCAGGACGGCGTGACCGGCTTTGAGCGCTTTGTCGAGATCATCGACGCCGAGCCGGAGCGCGACAGACCCGGCGCCGTCGATATCGGCAGGGCTGAGGGCGAGATCGAGCTCGATCACGTCTCGTTCTCCTACAACGATTCAAAGGAGGTTCTCGACGACGTCAGCCTTAAGATCGGAAAGGGTCAGACCTTTGCGCTCGTCGGCCCGTCGGGCGGAGGAAAGACCACGATCTGCCACCTGATCCCGCATTTCTACGACGTCACGTCGGGCAAGATACTCATCGACGGCAAAAACATCAACGGCATCACCCTCGATTCGCTCAGACGGAACATCGGCATAGTTCAGCAGGATATCTATCTTTTCAACGCGAGCATCCGCGAGAATATCCTCTACGGGCGGCTCGACGCGACCGACGACGAGGTGGTCGAAGCGGCTAAACGGGCGAATATCCACGATTATATCATGTCGCTCCCGGAGGGCTACGAGACTAAGATCGGCGAGCGGGGCGTAAAGCTCTCAGGCGGTCAGAAGCAGCGGCTCTCGATCGCGCGTGTGTTCCTCAAGGATCCGGCGATACTCATCCTCGACGAAGCTACGAGCGCTCTCGACAACACCACCGAGATAATGATCCAGAAGTCGCTCGACGAGCTCTGCCGGGGAAGGACGACCATCGTCGTCGCACATCGGCTCTCGACGGTCAGGAACGCCGACGAGATAGCCGTGATCTCGGAGGGACGCATTATAGAGGAAGGCACTCACGAAAAGCTCCTCGCCGAGGGCGGCGTTTACGCCGAGCTCTACAGCGAACAGTTCCGCGAAAATGTCTGAATTTCGGGCATAATCATTCCCGGCGTCAAAAAATATGCAAATATTTTCGTTTGACTATTGATTGAAGCGCGATTATGTGGTATAATCATATGGTAACTTATTAAACTTTATTTATCAAACAGGCTCGTCATATATCCGGAAGGAGGATTTTTATGAAGGTGGATCCGACTGTAAAACGCGAGACCGCTTATGTGGCGATCTCATCAGTGGTTCTGAGCGTCGTAATGGAGCTCGTCTTTATTATAATCGGGAAATGGGACTACAGAGTGCTGCTCGGGAATCTGCTCGGAGCGGGGATCGCGGTTTTGAATTTCTTCCTGATGGGACTCACGGTGCAGACGGCGGTAAAGCTCGAAGAAAAGACCGCGAGGGACAAAATGAAGCTGTCGATGACGCTCAGGTCGATGCTTCTGATGCTTACCGCCGTGCTCGGGATACTCGTGCCCTGCTTCAACGCAGCGGCGACGATAATTCCGCTCTTTTTTGTGCGCATAGCCGTGGCGCTCAGACCTGTCGTCATCCGGGATAAGAGCACAAAGAGCGAAGAAAAGCGCGAGGGCTGAATGTCTTTGCGCAGACGCGGAGATGCGTGGATCGGGCTGTGATCCCGCAGCTTCCGCCGGAGCGCTCCCGATTATATGGGAGCTGCCGGAAGCCTTTCAAAGCAGCTGAAATAGATGTTTAAGGAGGTGAATCACTATAAGTATGGAAAATAACGGTCAAAAGAAAGACCGTCGGTTTATCATTATCGACCGGCTCTATCTTGTAATGGCGATTCTGCCGCTGATAGTCGGAATGGTGATAAAGGTACTCGTCACGCCGGCTTCGGAGGGGATAGAGATCACCGGAGCGCGGATCTACTTTACGATACCCATGCCGCTTCAGGATCTGCCGATCACCGAATCGCAGGTGAACTCATGGCTCGTCATGCTGACGATCTTCGGGCTCTGCCTCTGGCTGACCCACGGACTCACCGAGCGCGCCGAGACCAAGCGTCAGCTCGTCTGCGAATTCATCGTGGAAAAGACCGACGGACTCATCGCAAGCAACATGGGCGAAAAGTATTTTTCGCATTTCGGGCCGTTCATTGCGGCTGTCATGTCGCTTTCCGCGCTGTCGAGCCTGATCACTCTGATCGGACTGTACACGCCGACGTCGGATATGAACGTCGTCGCGGGCTGGGCGGTAGTGGTGTTCGTGCTGATCACATATTACAAGAATAAGTGCGGCTTCGTACATTATCTCAAGAGCTTCGCAAATCCCGCGCTCCTAACGCCGCTCAACGTGATAAGCGAGATCGCGACGCCCGTCTCAATGGCGTTCCGTCATTACGGAAATATCCTGTCGGGCTCGGTCATATCGGTGCTTGTCGCGTCGGCACTGCAGGGACTTTCTAAAATGCTGCTCGGATGGCTTCCGGGCGTGCTGGGAGACATCCCGTTTTTGCAGATTGGACTTCCCGCGATACTGTCGATCTACTTCGACTTATTCAGCGGACTTCTGCAGGCGTTCATCTTCGCGATGCTGACCATGCTCTACGTCAGCAGCGGCTTCCCGGCGGACGACTGGGAAAAGCTGCAGGCAAAGCGCCTTGCGGCGAAGAAAGTCAAAACCGCTTAGTCAAATAAGCCTTACAAACCGGCTTTATTAAAAATTTCGGAGGTAACAAGAAATGCTTGAACTCGCAATAGGAATTATCTTAGGCGGCTGCGCTCTCGGAGCGGGCTGCGCAATGATCGCAGGTATCGGCCCCGGTATAGGTGAAGGAAACGCCGTCGCAAAGGCCTGCGAGGCTATCGGACGTCAGCCCGAGTCTCAGGGAGCCGTCACCACCACGATGCTGATGGGCTGCGCTATCGCCGAGACGACCGGTCTTTACGCGCTGGTCATCGCGATACTGCTCATCTTCCTCGCGCCCGGACGCTTCGTGAACATTCTCCTTCGCAGCATATAAGGGGCTGACGAAATGCAGACTCTTGAAGTCATTTCAGTAAATATCTGGCAGATACTGATCTCGCTTGCGAATCTTGTGATCCTGACCCTGATATTGAAGAAATTTCTCTACGCGCCGGTCAGAAAGATGCTCGACGCCCGCCGTTCGACGATAGACGCTCAGTACGCCGACGCCGACAGGGCTAAGAACGACGCTCTTGCCGCAAAGGAGAGCTACGAAAGCAAGCTCTCGACGGCAAAGGACGAGGCAGACGCAATCCGCGCCGAGGCTGTCGCCGACGCCGGTCGCCGCTCGGACAAGCTGCTCGCCGAGGCTAAGGACAAGGCTGACGCCATCGTCCGCCGCGCCGAGGAGGAAGCGGAGCTCGAGCGCCGCAAGGCTGCCGACGACGTAAAGCGCGAGATCGCCGACGTTTCGACTGCTCTCACCGAGAAGCTGATCGGCCGCGAGCTCGGCGACAAGGATCACCGCGAGCTTATCGACAGCTTTATCGACAGCATCGACAGCGCTGAGGATATTGGTGAATCAAAATGAACGACGTAAGCAAGGAATACTCGCAGGCGCTGTTCACCATCGCGTTTGAGGAGGATCGGGTCGGAGAATACGCCTCCGCGCTCGACGAAATAAAACGCATACTCGGCGAAAATCCGCGGTATATCGACCTGCTCGCGTCGCCCTGCGTATCGCTCGACGAGCGCAGGAGGGCTATCGACGCCGCCTTTGAAGGCGGAGACGCGATTGAACGGAATATCGCGTCGTTCCTTAAGCTGCTCTGCGAAAAGGGACGTATCCGCGACGTCTTTGACATAATCGACGAGACCGTCGCAATGCTCCGCGCCTCAGAGGGCGTCTCGACGGCGATCGTCACCTCCGCGGTCGGGCTCACCGACGCGGAAAAGACCGAGCTTCGCGAAAAGCTCGAAAAGAAGCTCGGACACAGGGTCGAGCTTGTATGCGGAGTTGATCCGTCGCTGCTCGGCGGAGTGTCGGTCAGCGTCGACGGCAAGGTCATCGACGGAAGCATCAGACACAAGCTGCAAAGCATCAAAGAGATAATCAGATAGATTTCCCATGAAAGGAGAAATCGGCAGAATGAATTTAAGACCCGAGGAAATCAGCGGCATTATTAAAGACCAGATAAAGAATTACAATTCCAAGGTCGAGATGGCTGAGACCGGAAGCGTTATCCTCGTCGGAGACGGCATTGCCCGCGTTTACGGACTCAGAAGCTGCATGGCAAACGAGCTCGTCGAGTTCGACGACGGCAGCTTCGGAATGGCTCAGAACCTTGAGAACGAGACGGTGTCGGTCGCTGTCCTCTCAGACAAGAACAACATCCGCGAGGGAACTCAGGTTCGCCGCACCGGAAAAGTCGTTTCCGTGCCGGTCGGCGAGGCTTTGATCGGCCGCGTCGTGGACGCGCTCGGCGAGCCTATCGACGGCAAGGGAGAGATCAGAACCACCGAGACCCGTCCCATCGAGCGCGAGGCTCCCGGCATAATCGAGCGCAAAAGCGTCTCAGTGCCGCTCCAGACCGGAATCAAGGCTATCGACTCGATGATCCCGATCGGACGCGGTCAGCGCGAGCTCATCATCGGCGACCGTCAGACCGGTAAGACCGAGATCGCAACCGATACCATTATCAACCAGAAGGGGCAGGGAGTCATCTGCATCTACGTCGCTATAGGTCAGAAGGCTACGTCGGTCGTTCAGCTCGTGAACGAGCTCGAACACTCAGGAGCCATGGACTACACGATAGTCGTGTCGGCGTCGGCGTCCGAATCGGCTCCGCTCCAGTATATCGCGCCCTATTCGGGCTGCGCGATGGCTGAATATTTCCGCGAGCAGGGAAAGGACGTGCTCATAGTCTACGACGACCTGTCAAAGCACGCCGTGGCTTACCGCGCGCTCTCGCTGCTCATCAGACGTCCGCCGGGACGCGAGGCTTATCCCGGAGACGTATTCTATCTCCACTCCAGACTGCTCGAGAGAGCCGCCTGTGTCGCTCCCGAGTACGGCGGAGGCTCGATAACCGCTCTGCCGCTCATCGAGACTCAGGCAGGCGACGTGTCGGCGTACATCCCGACCAACGTCATTTCGATCACCGACGGACAGATCTTCCTTGAGACCGAGCTTTTCCACGCCGGCGTCATGCCGGCTATCAACCCCGGAATCTCGGTCAGCCGCGTCGGCGGCTCGGCTCAGATCAAGGGCATGAAGAAGGTCTCGGGCGAGCTGAAGCTCATCTATTCTCAGTACCGCGAGCTGAAATCCTTCGCTCAGTTCGGAAGCGATCTCGACGCCGATACCAAGGCGCGTCTCGCGCTCGGCGAGCGTGTCGTCGAGGTGCTCAAGCAGAAGCGCAACTCGCCGGTCAGGGTCGGCTGTCAGGTCGCGATCGTCTACGCGGTCACGAACGGCTGGCTCAACAAGGTCGAGGTCGAAAAGGTCCACGAATGGGAGCTGAAGCTCTACGATCTGCTCGAGGCTAAGTATACCGACCTGCTCGAACGCATCGAGGCAGGCAAGTGGGGCGACGCGGAGGTCGAAGATCTCAAAAAGGCTCTCGGCGAAATGGGGGCCTGATCCATGCCGGATACGAAAGCCCTCAGGACACGCATAAAAAGCGTGGACTCAACTCTCCATCTCACAAAGGCGATGGGACTCGTCGCGTCGTCAAAGCTCCGCCGCTCGGGCGAGGCTATGATGAAGGCGCGCGACTACGCCGCTTCGGTGCGTGGAGTCATAACAAGGCTCACCGCGTCAAAGGAATGTGAGAGAAGCGCTTTCATGCGCCGTTCGGGAGAGGATATCTCGAGGACGAGGATCATCGTCATCGCCGGAGACCGCGGAATGGCGGGCGGATATAACGCCAACGTGTTCCGGCTCGCCGCCGAGTACGAGGGCGCGCAGTTCATCCCGATAGGAAAGCGCGCCTGCGCACGGTTCAGAAACGGCGACGCGGTCATGGACATCTCGTCGGAGCATTTCAGCTCCGAGGACGCCGGAAAGCTCGCGCGCAGTCTCTGCTCGGATTTCACGGCGGGAAAATACGACCGTCTCGGGATAATCTCCACGAAATATCAGTCAATGCTCGTCCAGACCGCGCGCATAGAGTGGCTCCTGCCGCTTGAGAGAAGCGAGAGCGTCGGCCCGGGCGTCAGCATAATCTTTGAGCCGGACGAGCTCACGATACTCGGCGAGGTCGTTCCGGAATATATCGCCGGGATCATCGCCGCCGACATACGCGAGAGCTTCGCTTCCGAGGTCGCCGCGCGCCGCAACGCGATGGACGCCGCCGGAAAGAACGCAGGCGAAATGATCGAAAAGCTCCAGCTCGAGTATAACCGCGCCCGTCAGAGCGCGATCACTCAGGAGATCACCGAAATCGTCGCCGGAGCGCAGAACTGACTCTGCCACAGGAGGTAATAATGTCAAGCATTAACGACAACATTTCTGACGCCGGGAAGAACGGCGCTCCTCTCGGAAAAAAGTGCGGAAAGGTCACGCAGGTCATGGGACCTGTCGTCGACGTCCGCTTTGAGAAAGAGAGCGACCTTCCGGCGATCTACAACGCGCTGACCGTCCCGATAGGGAGCCGGAAGCTAACGCTCGAGGTCGCACAGCATATCGGCGACAACACCGCGAGATGTATCGCGATGTCCTCGACCGACGGTCTCCAGCGCGACACCGACGTCACCGACACCGGAGCGCCGATAAGCGTCCCGGTCGGAGAGGAAACTCTCGGAAGAATTTTCAACGTCCTCGGAGACACGGTCGACAACAAGCCCGCACCCGAAAACTGCGAGCGCATGAGTATCCACCGTCCCGCTCCCGGCTATGAGGAGCTCTCGACCTCCACCGAGATCCTCGAGACCGGTATCAAGGTCATCGACCTGATCTGCCCCTACTCCAAGGGCGGAAAGATCGGACTTTTCGGCGGCGCGGGAGTCGGAAAGACCGTCCTCATCATGGAGCTCATCAACAATATCGCCACTGAGCACGGCGGACTTTCGGTATTCACCGGCGTCGGCGAGCGTTCCCGCGAGGGCAACGACCTCTACAACGAGATGATGGAGTCCGGAGTCCTCAAAAAGACCGCGCTCGTCTACGGTCAGATGAACGAGCCGCCCGGAGCGCGTATGAGAGTCGCTCTGTCGGGTCTGACGATGGCGGAGTATTTCCGCGACGTTCAGAATCAGGATGTGCTGCTCTTTATCGACAACATCTTCCGCTTTACTCAGGCGGGAAGCGAGGTTTCGGCGCTGCTCGGACGTATGCCCTCGGCGGTCGGATATCAGCCCACGCTGGCAAACGAGATGGGCGCGCTTCAGGAGCGCATCACCTCGACGAAGAAAGGCTCGATCACCTCGGTGCAGGCGGTCTACGTCCCGGCGGACGACCTGACCGACCCGGCTCCGGCAACGACCTTTGCGCACCTCGACGCTACGACGGTTCTTTCGCGCGATATCGCGTCGCAGGGCATTTATCCTGCCGTAGACCCGCTCGAGTCGACTTCGCGGATCCTGAACCCCGATATTCTCGGAGAGGAGCATTATCGCGTCGCCCGCGAGGTTCAGAGGGTGCTTCAGCGATACAACGAGCTCATGGATATTATCGCGATCATGGGTATGGACGAGCTCTCCGACGAGGACAAGGCTACCGTCTCGCGCGCGAGAAAGATCCAGAGATTCCTGTCACAGCCGCTGCATGTATCCGAGAAGTTCAATGGATTCAAGGGAGTTTATGTTCCGCTTTCCGAAACGATACGCGGCTTTGCCGAGATCCTCGACGGCAAGCATGACGATCTTCCCGAGTCGGCGTTCCTCTATGTCGGTACAATCGACGAGGCGGTCGAAAAGGCGAAGAAGCAGGCAAATCAATGAAAAACCTGAGCTTGAAAATCTCCACTCCCGACGGAAACGTCTTTGAGGGACAGGCTGTCAAGCTCGACGTCCGCGGAATATGCGGCGAGCTCGCGGTCATGGCGGGACACACCGCGTTCATGACCGCCGTAAAGCCCGGTCACTGCGATCTCCTTTTCGAGGACGGCTCCGAGCGCCGCGGAGAGCTCGACGGCGGAATACTCAATGTCTCCGCCGACCTGACGACTCTGCTCGCGTCGGGCTTCAGATGGAAGGAATAACCGAATACGGTAAGCGCCGCCCGACTTTTAAGCCGGGCGGCGCTCTTTTTCAGGGGATGAGCACGACCTTGGCGTCCTCGGTGAGACCGGGGTTCGCGTCGGCGAGCTTAGCCTTTGTGGTGCGATAGCGCTTGGCGATCTGCCAGAGCGTCTCTCCGGGCGACGGATAGCAGAGGATGAGTTTCGAGCTGTCGTTCGAATCGGGCAGAGGCTCGCCTGAGACAGTGATCGACTCGACCGCCTGACGCATCGCGCGCTTCAGAAAAACGGCGTTCAGCGAGACCTCAAAGTCGCAGAAGATCTTCGACGGGTCTATCCGCGCGCGCAGATCGGTCGCCTTGCAGGTACAGCTGAACGCGGCGGGTCCGGACAGGGACATATCGCCGACACTGAGCTCGCATCTGACCGGGACGGTGAAATCCGCGGCCGCGAACTCGCTTCGGTCGGAGAGTATGCAGGAGATCCGCGCTTCGCCCGAGAGCTGAGCTCTGCCCCGGTCAAAGGAGCAGGAGGAAAGGCTGACGTCAGCCTGCGTGTCGACGATGTTCCAGCTCCGGTCGACGTCTCCGGGCAGACCGAGGGATTCTCTCGGCGCGCTCTCGTTCACCGAGAAATTCGAGCTGACAAGCTTCCCGAGACTCGAGAGCTCGAGCCGCTTCATCGCGCACTGGCTCGGATGTGAGGTCGAGTAGGCGTCGAGGGTCAGAGGCGTCTCGGCATCGGCAAAGAGCGAGGCGTCGATGTCGAAGGACAGATCGAGCTCGAGGACTCTGCGCTCGCCGTAGGAATTCTCTCCGACCGACG
>CACXED010000136.1 GCA_902766575.1 uncultured Ruminococcus sp.
AGTGACAGCTTCGGCGTCAGCCTGAGTATATGTCACCTTGTATCCTGCGGTTTCCGCCAGCTCATAGAGGCTCGTCTGATCCTTGTTTGCTCCGGTGATCTTCTTCAGACCGCCGCCTGCGAAGTACTCAAAGCCGGAGTTCACCAGCTCAACTCCAATCTCATAGTAATCATTGCGGCTTGCCTGATGTGCGTAGAACGCAGCCGGAGTCGCGTGATTGAGGTTGACTGAGCTGATGACGCCGATCTTCCAGCCGAGCTGCTTATGGAGCTTTTCCGAGATGGTTTCGTAGGGCGCAGCTCCGGTTATGTCCACATTGATCATGCCGGAGTAGGTCTTTTTGCCTGTCGCGATCGAAGTGGCTGTGGAAGCGGAATCGGGAGCGAAGCTGCAGGAGTCATAGGTGACAGCAGAGCCGGCGACGTCAAAGTCCATGAAATTCAGCTTCACAGTCCGTCAAGAACCGCTCCGCCTCGTTTTTTTCGGAAGCGTCTGCGGAAGTGCTGACGGAATCATTGGACTGGGTTTTCAGAACGGGAGCCGGAGAGGCATAGACGCTTTTCCCCGAGAAGGCTGAGCATGACGCCGCAGACGTCAGCATCCCTCCGCACAGCAGACCGCAGATTATTTTTTTGCTTTCATTCTGCGGTGTATAATTATGGTAAAATATTGAAATCAGATATTTCTTAAAATCAGAATTGTGAAACGAAAGGTACGGTGGTATTCATGATGAAGCTGGGTATTATCAACAACAAGCCGAACAGGGAATCTCTTGCTTATGTGAAGGGGCTAGGGCTTTCATTTATTGAAATGTGCAACAACAATAACGATGAAACGCGGTATTGCCACGAGCATATCGGACAGTACATCTCGGACGTCAGGGAAGCTGACCTGACAATCGGTTCCATAGGTCGCTGGAACTCCGCTATGAACGTCGGCGGCAAGGTAAATGAGGAAGAATTTGCGATTGTTTCCGAAACGCTGGAGGACGCCATCACAGCCGGCGCTCCGACCTTTGTCTGCGGCTGCAACTATGATAAATCCGTGTCGCTCTTTAAGAATTATTCGGCTGCAATCGAAATATTCGGCCGTTTTCTGGAAAAAGCCCGCGGTACCCGAACGCAGGTTGCGGTTTACAACTGCGATTGGAATAACTTTGTCAATAACATGGAGGCGTGGAAAATTGTGCTTGGCGAGCTTCCGGACCTTAAGATCAAGTTTGACGCGTCCCATTCTTATCACGCCGGACGCGACTATATGCGCGAAATTTCCGACTGGGGCGATCGTTTCGCACACGTTCATATCAAGGGCGCCGTGGTTACAGGCGGGCGCTATGTCGATGATCCGCCCGCAGGAATTGACGATCTGAAATGGCCGTCTATTTTCGCCGCTCTTTACGCGCGCGGCTACGACGGCTGCCTGTCCATCGAACCTCATTCAGCCGCCTGGATGTTCGATACCGCGCGCGGAAAAGCCGGCGTCAGATATACGGTCGAGTATATTTCCAAATTCATTTTCTGATTATTCTGTTCTATGTCAGAGTCTCGGATGGTAAAAATCGCGCAGATTTATCTATTATCCTCGGGATGCAGGACTCTCAACGAAGCGCGGGAAAACAGAAGCTCTGATTGACATAACATTATTTTAGTAGAGATGTATTATGGGATTATTCAAATCAAAGAAAAAGCAGACCGAAAGGGATTTGGAACGAAAGCAGTGAGAGTATGTAAACTCCCCCGAAGCGAAAGCCGAGCATCAGCTTGAAAAGGCGCAGACGGCTGCCGCTTTTGATGGGGAACGCACTATCATCCCGATCTTCCGGCACGGCTCGTCGGCGAGTGTCCGAACGCAGCTCTCATCCTCTCGTCTACGAAGCCGGAGGCGATTCACAGCGCCCATGCCCGTGCAGTGCTGAGAAAACCCTTTGTCAAAGAAGATTTTCTCGCCGTTATTCAGAATATAAGGAGATCAGAACATGAGAGCATTTGCATTTGACGATTACAGCATCAGGAGAGACAGGGACGGTACATATAAGGTCAGGATCGTCAGCACCGGAGAAATCACCGGGATTCCCGCAGAGGTTGTGCGGCTATTATGGCGCGAAGCGGAGTAAGACCGGTTGTAATTCTTCAGAACAACGCGGTAAATTGCTTCTGTCCGACGCTGATCGTTGCGCCGATCACTTCAAGAGTTTACAAAAGCCAAATCAGCCGACGCATTATTCGGGCAATATTTACCATGATTTTGCCAATTTTTTAGTTCCTCTTGACAAATCGCATCCCTTATGATATTATATAACCGATGTGGGACAGCTCGGTAAACTGGCAGAGTGTAGAGATAAAAATATCATTCAGGAGATATTTATAATGACAAAACAAGAAATAAGAAACGCTTGGTTTAAGGAAATTGAAGCTCAAAAGGAAGCAACCAATTCCAGATGCGAGCGCGATATCGAAAAGTACCGCAAGGGCGACAAAAAAATCGTTCTGAAAACTAAGGACGGAAAGACGCTTGCGAATAAAAAGGCGATTATTCATCAGAAAAGTCATGCCTTTAATTTCGGTGCAAATATATTTATGCTGGATGAATTTCCGGAGGAAAAGGACAATTTAGCATACCGGGAAACCTTCAAAAAATACTTCAATACGGCGACCGTTCCGTTTTATTGGGAGGGAATCGAGCCTGAGGAGGGTAAAACCCGCTACACAAAGGACAGTCCCAGGGTCTATCGCCGCCCGGCTCCCGATCTTTGTCTTGAATATTGCAGCGAAAACGGCATTTCTCCGAAGCTGCATTGCTTATTCTATGACAAATATATGGCTGTACCGGACTGGCTTCCTAAAAACGACGAGCAGAAAATGCGTGAACTGTACGAAAAGCGCTTCCGTGAAATCGCGGAGCGTTACAGCGGTAAAATGATGGAAGTTGAAGTAACGAACGAAATTCTCTGCGCTCCGTACTGGAAGACAGAGGGTGTATCAAGCGTTTTAAGCTACATGAAGAATAATGTGGAATGGGCGTTTGACCTTGCAAGAAAATACTTCCCAAGCGATAAGCTCGTCATTAACGAAGGCAATCCCATGCTCCATACCATTGCCAAGGAAGGATATTTCTCAAAGTATTATCTGCAGTTGGAAAAGCTGCTGGCAAAGGGTACGCCTATCGATAAGATCGGAATCCAGAACCACATATTTTACGGAACTACTCTCCCGGAGGGACAGGAACCCGCTGATAATCAGATTCCCGGTTATATAGTTTACTATAACCCCAATAATTATTTCAAGGGGCTTGACTATCTTTCGGAATTCGGACTTCCGCTTGAGATTACAGAGCTTACCATTCCCACGCCGGGCGAGGGCGAGGAAGCCGAGCTGATACAGGCCGACCTTCTTGAAACCCTCTATACGATATGGTTCTCAATTCCGAAGATGGAAACGATTATGTATTGGAACATCGTGGACAGGACAGGATATGTCGGAAAAGGCTGGAATGAAAACAATTGCCGCGGAGGACTTTTCCACAGAGATTTCACTCCGAAAAAAGCTGCCGAGAGACTTTATTATCTGATGAACGAAAAATGGCACACCGACTTGGAGCTTACAACCGATGAAAACGGCGAAATACAGTTCAGGGGATTTTACGGTGATTACACAGTCGAAATAGACGGCGAAGAGTATGAATTTTCTCTGCATAAGGACGAAAGCGGAAGCGTTGAGCTTTCTCTATAATGGTGATAGGGGGAGACAATGGAAACATTGCG
>CACXED010000137.1 GCA_902766575.1 uncultured Ruminococcus sp.
TCAATCTTCGACGGCAAAATCGACGCGGCGGGTCACGATATCGCACTTCTCCACTCTGACGCGAACCCGGTCGCCGAGCTTGTAGCTGACCTTTCCGTAATACAGCGCCATCGCGCGCTCGTCGAACTCAAAGAAGCCGTCGAGCGTGTTTATCGGAACCAGCCCCTCACAGGTGTTCTCGAGCTCCACAAAGAAGCCAAAGGAGGTCACCGAGCTGATCACGCCGTCAAAGCTCTCGCCGATATGTCCGCTCAGATACACAGTCTTGTAGAGATCCTCGATCTCGCGCTCGGCGTTGACGGTGCGCAGCTCGTTCTCGCTCGACTGCCTTGCCGCCGACGCCGCAAAGGACGCCAGCCGGTCGACGTCGGTCTCGCCGTCGAGCACGGCTCCGATCATGCGGTGGACGGCGAGATCGGGATATCTTCTTATAGGCGACGTGAAATGACAGTACAGTCTGCATCCGAGCCCGAAATGCGCTCCCTCCTCAGCCGAATAGCGGGCTTTTGCAAGCGAGCGGAGCATCATCACGGTCAGGACTCCCGAAACGCCCTTTTCACAAGCCTCCTCGTAGATCTCGCGATAGCAGCCGGGCAGGAGCTTGCGTCGGCGCAGCGGCTTTATATCGAGCCCGAGATTGTGCGCGAAAAGCGCGAAGGTCTGCACCTTTTCGGGCAGCGGCTCCTCGTGGACGCGATAGACGCAGGGCATACCAAGGTCGTGTAGATAATTTGCGACTCCCTCGTTGGCGCAGAGCATGAACTGCTCGATCATCCGCTCCGAGATCCCCCTGTCGCGCCTGATTATACCGGCGGGCATACCGTTCTCGTCGATAATAAAGCCCGACTCGGAGGTCTCGAGCTCGAGAGCGCCGCGCGATTCGGATTTCTTTTTAAGAACGTCGTAGAGCTTCAGCAGCTCCGGCAGTGTGTCCGGAAACAGAAAAGCGTATTTTTCGTAATATCCGGACTCCGCGCCCCGTTCTATGACGTCGTTGAGCTCCGGGTATACGCCCCTGACCTTTGACGATATGATCGCCCGGTGGAGCGAGGTCTCGAGTATCCTGCCCTCCCGGTCGAGCTTCATGAACGCCGAGAGCGTATATTTATCGCTGTCACGGTTGAGCGAGCAGGCGCCGTTTGATAGCTCCTCGGGCAGCATCGGGACTACCCGGTCGGCGAAATAGACCGACATACCGCGCTCAAAGGCCTCTCGGTCGAGCTCTGAGTTCGGCTTTACATAGTGGGACACATCGGCGATGTGGACTCCGAGAATCCAGCCCTCGTCTGTCGGCTCGACAGAGATCGCGTCGTCGAAATCCTTGGCGTCAGGACCGTTGATTGTGAAGATTATCCTGTAGCGCAGATCGAGCCGTCCCTCCGGAGTTATCGGCTCGGACGCGACCCGTTCGGCTTCAGCTATGACATTTTCCGGGAATCGGGTTCTGATCCCGTTTTCAAAGAGAATCGAGTCGTAGTTCGCAGCCATTGAATCGCTCTCGCCAAATACTCTCAACACCTTGCCGACCGCCTCGTCGTCTCCGCAGCGAAGCCCAGCCGAGGGGTATTTCGTCAGCCGGACGAGCACCTTGTCGCCATCCTTAGCTCCTCCCCGCATCGAGCATGGTATCTTCACGCGGAAGGTGAGCTTCCGGTCGTCGGGACGGACGCTGAAGCGCTCGGTCGGCTTGGGACGCGGGAGCCCGCGCGACTTTTTCGGCAGATGTGGATGCTCGACGATCACTCTGAAGCTACCGACTATCTCAGTAACCGCGTGTTCGAGGATGCGGACGACCTCGCCCTCGGGTCTTTCTCCGCGTCCGGTCAGGACTATCTGCACGCGGTCGCGGTCGATCGCTCCGAGCGAGTGCTCCGGCGGGATGAAGATATCCTCTCCGCCGTTCTCGGGCGACGCAAAGCCGAAGCCACGGGTCGTTGCGCGGTAGACGCAGTTGATCCTCCCGCTGCCCTCGACGCGCATGATCTTCCCTTTTTTGGTCAGAGCCAGCTCACCCATGCGTTCGAGCTGCTCGATCGTCTCGGCGAACAGATCGTATTCGCCCGGCTCGAGCGTCAGAACCTCGGTCATATCCCGCATCGACATCGGAATATAGCCCTCGCTCGAGATCAGCCGGAGCACGAGCTCGCTCATCGCTTCAAGCGTATTTCTGTCGGTCATTAAATATCATTCCTTTCGGGAGCGGGCGCTTTGCCGCGGCAGGCCATACTCCGTTTTACATAATTTTCTTGGGACATAAAACGCCGCCATCGCTCTGATGCGGGCGACGGCGGCTGTTATTTATTTGCTGCGGATAATTATTCAGCGGCTGTATCGGATACCGCGTCGTCAGCCGAGCCATTATCGGCTGCGGTGTCTGCGGCGTCGTTATCGGCAGCCACAGCGCTGGTATCGACCGTGGAAGGAGTGATGACACTCGAAAGATCGGTCGTGGGCTGGAACACATACATAGCGACGACGATAAGGCAGAATACTATCGCGACGATCGAAGTCACCTTGGACAGCATCTTGTCAATGGTCGAGCCCTTGTTCTTGCCAAAGAAAGTCTCCGCTCCGCCCGCAATGGTGCCGGAGAGACGATGATCCTTACCGTCCTGCATAAGCACAGAAACGACGAGGAAAACGGCTGCGATGAGCAGAATTATACCGAGTACGATTTCCATAAAAAACCTCCAAAATCAAGCGCATGGGGAATACATACGCCTTTAATCACTGACTTAATCTATTTTACCATAAAATCATCCGATTTGCAATAGGTTTTTGAAAAAAAACTAATGATTTTTCGGTTTTTTTTCCTGCTTATCATGTGAATAGTGTTGCACAGCCGCTCAAACACGCCGGAAAACCGGTTTGTCCGCCTCTTTGCAGCCCATCCGGCGAAGCCACGGCCAGAATCGCTCGAGCAGCTTTCGCTCCATCGGATCCTTATAAAAGCTGCCGCGCCGCTCGAGCACAGCCATCCGTCTTGCGCGCTCGCAGGCCTGCACCATCGGGATGCCGCAGACAGCCGCTATCTCCGGCGCTTCCCGCAGTCCCAGCTCATGCAGCGCAAAGGCGGGAGAGAGCAGTCTCATCGCAAACATATCAGCCTCGCTCTCGCAGGCGAGCTTCCCTCCGCCAAAGGCAAATCTCATCTCGCCCATCCTGTAATCGTGACCGAGAAAAATATGCCCGAGCTCGTGAGCCGTGACGAATCTCACCATACTGACGTCGAGCCGGTCGTCGTATATCACGGTCCAGCTCCCGCCGTCGCAGATGCTGACCGCCAGCTCGCCGTCTCTGAGCTCGTCCACGTCGGCGTTGCGGACGACCTTTATCCCCGCTCGCTTGGTGATCCCCGTGACCTTGACCGGAAGCCGGTCGACTCCGAACTCGAGCTGACAGCGCCACGCCGCGTCCCGGCAGGCGCGATAAACTCCGTAAAAGCTACCTCGTCCCGGGTCAAAAGTCCTCATCTGTTTCGGGAGCCGCCGCTATGCGTTCGAGACGGCAGTCGTTCAGGCGTTCCTCGGTCAGGGCGGTCTTGCCGTCGTTTGACTTTGCGGCTCTGAAAACGACTCTGCCGTCGAGCAGCTCGTCGACCCTGCCCCTGAACTCTATATCGAGCCGGTAAGCCCCGATAAGCTCGCGCTCGCGTTCGCTGAGCTCCCCGTCCGTGTCATAGCCGAGAAGCCAGCCCGGCTCGACGCCGAGCAGCTTTGCCATCTCCATAAGCCTGTCCTGCCGTGGGATGAATTTTCCCGAGACATACTGGCTCATCGCCGATTTCGGTATCGACGTCAGCTGACAGAGCTCCGACTGTGAGATATTTTTATTTTTCATTGCGGTCTTCAGCCGCTCATCGAATACAGCCATTTTTCCGCCTTTCGTGTTGATTCTGCATCATTTCAGTATTTATTATACACTCATCCGAAAAAAAAATCAATATATTTCGATAATATGTCAATTAAATTCCCAAAAACTATTGACATTCGTCATACTCGGTGATATAATGAGTTCAGATTACTTGAACTTTTGGAGGTGATAGCGTGTTTTGAGCATGATCGCTCCGACGCCGCGTTGCCCGTGTCAGCCGGAGCAGTTATTTTTTTACGATATAAGTTCAGAAATATTAAACTCAGTACTGAAAGGATTGAAAAACATGAACCTGTATTCATCGCGTCACTTTACTCTGTTCGACATCCGCACGAGCGGAAAAAAGAGGGTCCGGGGACTTCTCTGCTTCAAGGGACTGCCGTCGGCGTTCGGAGCCGCCGACTCGGTGGTCGCGCTTGAGGACGGACTCGTCCTTGACGCCGGACGATGCGTACATACCGACTCGCGCGGACGGCGGCTTGGAATCTATGTGACGGTCAGCGGACGCGACTCGGTCACGGTCACGTATTCCCGGCTCGCCAGCCGCTGCGTCAAGCCCGGGGACTATATCTTCGCCGGACAGCAGCTCGGCGTCGAGGGAGACAGCGGCTCCGGAACCGGACAATATCTGGCGCTCGAGATCAGACGCAACGGACGGCTGATCGACGCCTGCGCCTATCTCGGGATCAAGCCGCAGATAATGGAATATCTCGTACCCATCGAGTCTCCCGCCGACGCGGTCTGCCGCATATGCGATCTCTCCGAGGAGACGAGGAAATACATCGACAGCGCGCCCTTTTCCGACAGCACCTGGACAAAGCTGCTGTCAAATCTCGCGGTGAAATAGTTTTTTCGCTTACCGCGAATAAAATCTACCGACGCGGCAAAAATTCTTCAGGATATCTATCATAAAAACCGCGAAAGGAAGCCCGGGCGGCTGATTCTGACGGCGTATCGCCGGTCTCGGCCGCTTTTGGGCGATAGTCTAA